>JBAQGR010000313.1:0-12680 GCA_049287895.1 Desulfatitalea sp. | reverse complement strand
CAAAAAAAAAGCGGCCATCACTTTGTCGTGTTTCTCTGATCATTTCATCAACAACATGACTTCTAAAGTCAGATTTATGTGTTTCAGCGATATGGGCTAAAAGTTGATGGTCCTTTATCCATAGACTTAAATCTTCGCATTAATCACAGAACGCTGTGGCTTACCGGCGAGGGCCGCTTTTTGGCCCGAGTCCGATGTAAAGCCACATGTTATATGACCCTAATCAATGGGTCTCTTTTCCTTCTTTCTTAAAAAGAAGCCGGCCCAAACTAAAGCAGATGCTCCTACGGTAAAAATTACTATGTTAACGATAACTCCGAGAGTTGAGCTCTTTGCAGTAAAGAAGATTGACCATGAACCGTAATCAATCAAAGTCACATATCCTTTAAAATAGGATATCCATACCAATATGGATAAGGCAATAAGTAGAATACCTATTATGATTAAAGCGATTCTTTTCATCTCATATAAAATGGATTAGCCGACCCAATAGTCGCCTTATTCGACGACCGTTTTAACTGCGAAATCCATATAGACGACTGATTCGTCAACTATGAACCAATTTCGGCCTTGCTCGACGCCTGAAATGTCATCTATACGGTTGATATTTCGTAGCAGAAGGGTTGAACCTGATTTTTTTCACCCTCTGCATATTGAGTTTTGTTCAGAACTTTTTACGACCGGGAGCTGACGACAAGTTAGCTGAACTTACTGTTTTATGTCAATGTAATTATGGTGTTTTCCGTTTTAGACCGGTGTCGCGCGGCGATGGCTCACCGCGACCTGCGAATTACTTTTTCTACCGAAGGTCCAGCCGCTGCAATACTCCTCCGATGAGGGCGGACAGGTGGGGGGTGGCGGCTTGGGCCACGGCGATGATGGCGGCCACGTCGGATGGTTTGGCGGCATCGGGCCGACACATGTTGGTGATGGTCGAGAGGGCGAGTACGTGCATGCCGGCGTGGGCGGCGGCGATAGTCTCCATGACCGTGGAGAAGCCCACGGCGTCGGCGCCGATGGTGCGCAAAAAGCGCATTTCAGCCGGCGTTTCCAGGCTGGGGCCTTTGAGCCCCACATAGACGCCCACTGGCGCGGTCACGCCCAGGGCGCGGGCTTCGGCCAGGGCCAGCACTTGCAGGTGGGGGGTGTAGGCCGCGGTCATGTCCGGAAAGCGCGGCCCCCAATCTTCTTCGTTGGGGCCCACCAGGGGGTTGACGCCGGTCAGGTTGATGTGGTCGGCGACGATCATGATCTCGCCGGTGTGCAAGGCCGGGTTGAGACCGCCCGAAGCATTTGTGAGCACCAGAGTGCCGACGCCCAGGGCTTGCAGCACGCGGACCGGGAAGGTGACGGCCTGGGGCGCATAGCCTTCGTAGAGATGAAAGCGGCCCTGCAAAAGAACCACCGGGCGCCCGGCCCAGCGACCGAACACCCAGCGGCCGGCGTGGGTCTGAACCGTGGAGAGCGGGAAATGGGGAATGTCACTGTAATCGACGGCGGCCTCCACCTGGAGGCTGTCGACCATGTCTCCCAGCCCGGTGCCGGCCATGATGGCGACTTGGGGCCGATCACTGTATCGGGTCCGCAAAAAGTCAGCCGCTGCCATGGCGGCGGATCGATCGTATGACGGCGCGCGCTCGGGCATCGCTGTTCCTCTCGCATCCAAAGGCGATGATCTCAGGGTTTGAATCTGACGGCTTATAATCCACGGTAGTGGGATGCGTCAAGGCGCGGGCATTGGGCCTTCACATCAGCCCCAAACATTTCAACCCGCTCCGAAGGATCAACGCGCGTCCTTGCCCGGTTTTATCTTGGCGTCCTGATTGACTTTAACATGGCTTTATGCAATGGTTCCGCCCTGAAAAGCCATGTTTCAATAATTCAATTCCATGAAAGTCAACTGGACAAGAACCATGAAAATATCCGAACTGAAAGAAATCCTCAAAGCCGAAATCCTGGTGGGGGAGACCCAACTGGACCAGGTGGTCTCCGGCGGCGGCGCCGCCGATCTGATGGACGACGTTCTGGCCGCGGCGGCCAAAGGCTGTGCGCTGCTGACCGGCGTCACTACCGTCCATGTGATGCAAACGGCCAGAATTTCCCAAGTGAGCGCGGTCGTGATCGTGCGCGGCAAGAAACCACCGGAAGAGGTCGTTCAAATGGCCCGCGCATATAACATCCCTTTGCTGTTGACCGACTATTCGCTCTTCGTGGCTTGCGGTCGACTCTATATGAACGGCATCCGCGGGCTGGACGGATCGTGGTAATGGTTGTGTGCATACCGTTGCCGGTCCCGGCAAGGTTTAGCGGTAAAGTATAAAATAAAATTTTCTTGTGGGAGAATTACAATGGCAATTGCGATCCTGTTGATGGGCGGATTGGGGCTGGTCGTAGGTGTCGGCTTGGCCATAGCCTCCAAGATCTTCTATGTGTATGTGGATCCTAAGATCCTGGAGGTCGAGGCGGCCCTGCCCGGCGCCAACTGCGGCGGGTGCGGCATGCCGGGCTGTTCGGCCAACGCCGAGGCCATCGTGGCCGGCAAGTCGGCGGCCAACTCCTGCGTGGCGGCCGGTCCGGAAGTGGCCCAGGCCATCGCCGCCATCATGGGCCTCAGCCTGGAGGCCAAGGAACCGGACATCGCCCTGCCCGGCTGCACCTATGGCGTGGCCGATGCGGATACCAAATTCGTCTATGACGGCTTGAACGATTGCCGCGCCGTGGCGCTGCTCAACGGCGGCACGAAGGTGTGCACCATCGGTTGCCTGGGTTTGGGCACCTGCGCCCGGGCGTGCCCGTTCGGCGCCATCGTCATGGGCCCCAAGGGCCTGCCGGTAGTGGATGAAAAACGCTGCACCGGATGCGGTACCTGCGAGCGGATCTGCCCCAAGCATATCATCACCCTTTCGTCGGTCACCCGCCGCATTCTCAAAGAGTACACCAGCGAAGATTGCACCACGCCATGTCAGCGCGCCTGCCCGGCCGGCATCAACATCAGCGCCTATATCGGCGCCGTAGCCGAGGGCGACCATAACCGCGCGGTTCAGATCATCAAAGAGCGCAACCCTTTCCCCACCGTCATCGGGCGCATCTGCCCGCGGCCTTGCGAAAACGACTGCCGGCGTCAATATGTGGACGAACCGGTGGCCATCAACTTTCTGAAGCGCTATGCCGCGGACCAGGAGATGGCCCAGGGCAAACACGTTCAACCCTTCAAAGCGCCGGATAGCGGACGTCGCGTGGCCGTGGTCGGCGGCGGTGTCGAGGGTCTTTCGGCCGCCTTCTTCTCGGCCCGCATCGGACATGCCGTGACGGTCTTCGAGGCCCAGGAGCAGGTGGGCGGATTGTTGCGCAGCGCCATCGCGCGCTACCGGCTGCCCATGGATATCCTGGACTGGGATATCGAGGGCATCCAGGAGATGGGGGTCCAGACCGAAACCGGCAAGCTTATAGGACGCGATATCTCCGTGGTCGATCTGCTGGCCCAGGGGTATCAGGCAGTCTTCCTGGCCGTGGGCGGATGGGACAGCCGCCTGGCCCGCACCAGCGGCAAAGGGGATATCACTCCAGCGCCGGGCTGCCACTTATTGATCGACATCGCCAGGGCCGGCAACGCGGGCTATCCGCCGGTCCGGTTGGACGGCCATGTGATCATCGTGGGCAATCCCCAGATGGCCCCTCAGATGATCCAGCGCTGCAAAGATCTGGGCGCCCAAAAGATCACCTTGCTGGTACGCGAAGCGGTCATGACCGATCTGGACGCCTCCCAGACGGAAATCCGCGTCGATGCGGGCATCAGCCGGCTCTACGGTCAGGAGCATACCTTGAACGCCGTGGAATTGATCAACCTTACCAGCGGTGCCAAGGAAAAGGTCGAAGCCAACCACCTGATCTTTGCCGCCGGACGCGTGCCCGAACTGATTTATATCCCGGCACCGACCCCACCCGCCCAGGAGGGCGCCCCGACCCCAGTCCCGGCCGCCGGAGCCTGGGAGGCGCTGTCGCCCTACAAGCAGCCGGCCTTCCACCATGAAAGCAGTCTGATGGCCAACGGCGATCCGCTCACCGACTTTTCGGCCGCCATCAAGGCCATTGCCGCCGGCCGGCGGGCCGCGGCCTCGATTCACCGTTCGCTTTACAACCTGCCGCTGGATCTGCCCGACACTGTGGTGACCCCCGACACCATGATCCAGAATGTGGATCGGGTCGTGCTCGTTCCGCTGCGCCTGCGCCAGATTATGCCCCTAGCCAATGAAAAGCAGACTGCTCAGGGCCAGGAACTGGAACGAGGGTTCTCACCGGCCATGGCCCAAACCGAAGCCGAGCGCTGCCTGCGTTGCGGCCTGATCTGCTACCGGCGGGAGCAAGAGAACGCGGCCCCAAAAGCAGCGGTGAGTGGCTGATCCGCCGGCCCCTGAAGACGATGTGAAGAGAGCAGGGTAGTATAAGGTAAAAACAGCGATGGCCATCGAGCAGGGCGTTGTTATCAAAATGGGTGCATCAGGGCCGCCGGCGACCGCCTGGGTCAAGACCGTGCGATCGAGCGCCTGTGAGGCGTGCTCCTCGCGCGACCACTGCAACCCCGGCACCGATGGCAAGGTGCAAGAGGTGGAGGCCATCAATTCCGCCGACGCACGGGTGGGCGACCGCATCCAACTGTCGATCCGCACCGGTGTATTGCTCAAGGCGTGCTTTCTGCTCTATCTTTTTCCGGTCCTGTGCATGCTGGCTGGCGGCATCGCCGGCGACTGGGTAGCACCGCATTTTCAGGCCAACCCTTCGGTCCTCGCAACGGTGGCGGCCCTTGCATGCTTTGCGCTCGCCTTGATCATCGTGCGCATCGGTGGACAGCGCATGGGGCGCCAAGAGCAATATCGTCCTAAAATCATCCGTATCATAGGGCATGAACCGCAACATCCGGCGGCCCCTTCCTTCAGTGGCGCGCCCCAGGAACCAAGACATGGATAGGGAGCCCAAATGGTAGAAAAAGTTTTTATCACCAGCAACGACACGGCCACCTTCGTCTGTCCCCAATGCGGCAATGTCACCACTACCAATGTGGCCAAGTATGCCGCCATGGACAGGAAGATCACTGTCAGCGCCCGCTGTGCGTGCGGCCACCGTTTCACCGTTTCGCTGGAAAAGCGCCGTCAATACCGCAAGAGCGCCGACTTGCCGGGCATGTACTTCTACCGCCTGCCCAATGGGGATATGGACAAAGGCAGCATGCGCGTGGTGGACATCTCTACCACCGGTATTAAGATCAAGCTCAATGTACAGCGCTCCTTCGACGTCGGTGAAATGCTTCGGGTCGAATTTCACCTGGACGACAAACGGCGCACCTTCATCGAGAAGCGGGTGATCGTGCGCAATGTGATTCAGCAACTAGTGGGAACCTCGTTTGCGCTCAATGAAGGCGATGATCCCAACCTCGGCTTCTACCTGATGTCCTGAAGCCGCTCTCCGCGACCCGCTCCTGCCCAACGCGCCGCTAACGGCCGAAAACCGGGCCCCGTGGGTCAACGACGAGAATCGGCGCGATGCCCATCGGCCTTCGACCATACCCACCTCACCGTCCGGGAAAGGAGGCCCACTGCTGAACCGCTCACTGCATGGCCATCCCAAGCGGCATTTCAAGCGAAAGTGCCGGGGGATTTGCGCCGGGACCGCCCCCCTTGTGTTCCTTCTTCTGCTGGCCGCAGCACCCGCACCCTTGCATGCCGAGAGGGTCACCCCCTTCGCACCGGGGGAGCGGTTGACGTTCGCTTTGCGCTGGTCCGTTATCCCGGCGGGCGAAGCAGTCCTGGAAGTACTTCCCATGGAAACCATCCAGGAGACCCGCGCTTTTCACTTCCGCCTGACCGCCCAATCCAATGCCTTCATGGACCTATTCTACAAAGTGCGGGATCGTATCGACAGCTATGTGGACGCGGAGGTGACCCGCGGACTCCACTATGAAAAAGTACAGCACGAAGGCAAAGCGCAACGCAATGTGCGCGTGGTTTTCGATTGGCGCAAGGGCACGGCCCAATACAGCGACGAAAAACGAACCCGCGCGCCCATCGCCATCCCACCGGGCACCTTCGACCCCCTGTCGGTCTTCTTCTATTCGCGTCTGTTGCCGTGGGAAGAAAATCTTCTGATCCAATGCCCGGTCACCGACGGCGTCAAATACATTCAGGGCCGCGGCCGCATCGTCCAAAGGCAGACCCTCTGCATTGGGGATCGAACGTACGACACCTTCTTGATCGAACCCGACATGGAGCACATCAGCGGGGTTTTCGAAAAACGCAAGAATGCCAAAATAAAGGTGTGGGTGACAGCCGATGCCAAACGCATCCCGGTCAAAGTGACCAGCAAGGCGCCGGTCGGCACTTTCGTCGGCGAGTTGCTCACCATCGAAGAGGGCGTGCGTTGATGAAACCATTCAGCTTGGCGCTTTCAACCTCCACCTGAAAACTTTCAGCTTTCATCTTTCCGATTTCAACTTTATAATTGCTCCCATCGACTTTCACCGTCCAAGGAAGGGAGAATGCATGCAACCCTCTTTGCAAGAATGGCAATGGGAACAGATCGGCCGCAAGTGTTCGGAAAATCTAAAAAAGAACGGATTTGACGCCCACTGGGTGCCCGACCTGGAGACGGCGCGCAGCCAGATCCTATCCCTCACCGCCCGGCACAACAGCTTCGGATTCGGCGGTTCGGACACGGTCCGCCAGCTGGGCTTGATCGAGCATCTGAAACTTCAGGGTAAAACCGTTTTCGATCATTGGCAGCAGAATCTAACCCCCCAGGAGTCCCTCGCCATCCGGCGCGCCCAGCTGCACAGCGACTGCTTTTTTTGCAGCGCCAACGCCATCAGTCTCGACGGCCAGATCGTCAATGTGGACGGCGCCGGCAACCGTACCAGCGCCATGGGGTTCGGGCCGGCCCAGGTGATCATTGTGGCCGGCATGAACAAAGTCAGCAGCGACCTGCCGAGCGCCCTTGTCCGTGTGCGCGAGGTGGCCGGCCCGCTACGGGCCAAAAGCCTGAACATGAAAACCCCCTGTGCCGAAACCGGCATATGCAGCGATTGCCATGCACCCCAACGCATCTGCCGCATCACCACTATTTTACACCGGCAGCCCGTCTTGACGCCGATCAGCGTCTTTTTGATCAACCAGGCGCTGGGGTATTAGAATTCGAGGTCATCATGAAGAGAGCACTGAAACTTCATTTGGCGGCAGCCATCTGCATCGTACTTTTGAGCCTGGCCCAAACCGGCCTCGCCGAATCGCCGCCTGCGACCGAAGAGATCCTGGCCAGGGTCAATGGCACGGCCATCACCGTGCGGGACCTGAATTGGGAGCTAGGCCAGCTCCACGCCGAAATGAACCGACGCAATATGCCCCTCACCGACCCTCAGATTTCCGCCCTGCGGCCGCAACTGCTGGAAAATCTGATTGAACGGGAGCTTCTCTTCCAGCACGCGCAAAAGAAGAAGATTCAGGCACGCGCGCAATGGGTCGATGCCGCCCTTGGAGACCTCAAAGGCCAATTGGAGGGCAGCACCACCCTGCAATCCTATTTGGCCGCCAGCGGCATGACCCAGGCCCAAATGAAAGAACGTCTCGCCAAGGGCGTGGTCGTGCAACGGTTGTTGCGGCAGGAGGCCGTGCGCGGCATCCAGGTCAGTGAGGCCGAGATGCAGGTCTTTTACCGTGAGCATCCGGAACTGTTTGCCAATAACGAAAAGATCCGCGTGCGCCACATCCTCATCGCCCCCAAGGACGCCAACGATGCTGCCCACAGCGAAGCGTTGGAAAAGATTAAGGCGTTGCAGCGCCAGATCGAACAAGGCAGCGATTTTGCCATCCTGGCCCTGGAACACTCCGATTGCCCGAGCCGGGCACACGCCGGCGACATCGGCTATCTGACGCGCGATCAAATGGTCGCCCCGTTTGCCGATGCAACCTTTGCCCTGGCACCGGGTGGTGTCAGCGACGTAGTGGTCACACGCTTCGGTTATCACCTGATCAAGCTTATAGATCGCACCCCCGCCGACCCGGTGACCTTCCGGGACGCCCAGGCAAAAATCGAACTAAGTCTGCGTCGCGACAAGGAAAGCACTGCCGTAAAAGGCTACATCGCCACCCTCAAAAAGCAAGCCAGCATCGAACGCCTGGGATTCAGGCGCTGACCCGTTGGGATCCGACACCTGCTGCTGAATCGCCACCAACAAACTGAAGCATGTTTTTTTCTTGACCAACCATCGGACGTTCGCTTATTGTGCTTATGGACGATATTCAGGCAATAGCTTTGTTATATTTACGAATTTGAGCCTGAAGTCGTCGTGGCATGGTTCACAGGTGGGTAGCATCACTGGAGCGCGAACGTATTAAGACAGGAGGACAATGCTTTGGCAAATGGTACGGTAAAGTGGTTCAACAACAAAAAGGGGTACGGCTTCATCAATGAAGAGAGCGGTCGGGACATTTTCGTGCATTTCTCATCGATCACCATGGATGGCTATAAAACCCTCAACGAAGGGGATCAAGTAGCCTTCGAAATTGAAGAAAGCACCCGCGGTCCGGAAGCCAAAAACGTTCGTAAAGCGTAACGCTTCAAACCTGAAGAAAAGGCATTATGCTCGTCGGAGCGCATGATGCCTTTTATTTTCCGCCACAAACCACGCCCCCGATTCAACCGCTATGAAGTAATAAATCCGCAGACAGGCCCAGTATTGACAAATTGGCCAGGGTCACTAGCCTCATAACTATCGGTTCGCCGATAATCGCGCCCATTGGGACAACCTGAGCGGTACTGAATCTCGACTCTCTCCGCCTGTCAAGCGCCAGCGGCTGGCGGCCCTGCCCGCCCCAAGCGGTTTAGCGCGATAAAACCCTCAAAATTACTTCAGGAGGACCCTGCGATGAATACGATCCCCACCAGAGATACAACCGGAAAATGCAAGGGCACGTGCTTCGATCGTGTTTTCGAAGGCGAAGTAGATCGCCAAAAAAAAATAAATGCACTTAAAATGGCCTACAGTACGCCGGCCGAAAAAAGCCCACCCTGGACCCGCCACCGCAATGAACCGCCCGGCAGCCTGGGTGGCCACGTATGATCGGGGCGAACCCAGTCATGCCCCGGCCATAGAAACACAATACTCATTAGAGCCCATAAGGAGGCACTATGCAAACGACACCAAAAAATTTTTACAATATCTTCGCAGCGGCCGTTTTGTCGGCCTTGTTGTCCATGAACACCTCGGCCCTGGCCGCCGGCAGTTCATCGGTGGATGTACCCAAATCCCAATCGGGAAGCGACCTGCGGGAGAAGGCCAACGTCCATTTCCAAAAGGGTAAAGCCTATGAGGATCAACAACGGTTCAAGGAGGCGACCCAGGAATATGAGAAAGCCATCGACATTGACAACGGCTACGCCGAAGCCTACAGCAACCTTGGGTTCAGCTACCGCAAACAAGGCCGCCATGATGATGCCATCCGCGCCTATAAACGCGCCATCGATTTGAAGCCGGGCTTGGCTGAAGCCCATGAGTACCTGGGTGAGGCCTATGCGGAGACGAAGCAATTCTCTTTGGCCGAAAAGCATTTGGACATTCTAAAACGCCTGGACCCGGACGAAGCCAAGGAGTTGGAGGCGTTCATCCAAAAGATGAAAAGGTAAATCGCCCCACCCCTGTCCTCGCTACAAAGGCTGCGGACACCTCATCCTTGGCGAGTTTTTAAGACCTTGTACTCAATCCACACATTGGCGGTCGCCCACAGCAACGCGGCCACCATCAGCACGATGCCGACGCCCTGGGCCAGATAGGCCAGGGCGTGATCCATCCGAAGCATCCCAAGGGATCGGAGAAGGTACTCCCAGTCGTGGTAATCTTCGACATCCTTGCCCGTCACGCCGCCCAGCAGGATCAAATCGAGGGCCCGGGCATCGTTGATGTACGGCGCGATGTCCATGAAGCTTTCAGCCAGCCACCATTGGGCCACCGCCGCTCCGAAAGCGTCGCGGGTGCGCAACAGCAATACCGCAAAGCAGACCGCCGGCATCAGCAACTGGCCGAGCGTGCCCCCCAGCACCTGGATGAAGCGGCCCAGCGGGCTGAAGATGATGTGTCCGGCCTCGTGAAAAGGTAAATTGACTAGATGCAAGAAACTTGCGCCCACCCGGTTGGATTCGATGGAAGCAAAAAGGAAAGTAAAACTCCAGACAGCGAGCAGAACGAGGAGCAGGGCCCTGCCCCCCAGGATCAACGGGTTGGGGTCGGCCGGCGCCGGGAAAAAAAGATCCCACAGACTTGTCTCCGGTTCGATCGTCGATTCGTCGGTAGCGGACGACTTTACCGCATGCGGCGGACGGTACTCTCGCATCCTGGCAAAGATGACACCGCAGCGCAAACACTCCGGCCGACCGTCGTCCTGTTCAAAATTGCATTTGGGACAGTTCATGCTCTATCTATCGCCTCTCAGCGGCCGGCGCTTTAACAGTCCGGCCACCCCAAAGGTACCGGTCTGTTTGAGTCATGCCCGACATAATGGTATACCCTGCCCATGTCAACAAGTCATCGCCTCGTCTATTCCACCGAAACCGGCCGCGCCTGCCCGCGCTGTGGCCGCCCCATGGCCCAGTGCAGTTGCAAAAAGCAGCCGGCGCGCGAAACGCCCCGCCCTTTTCCAGCCGACGGCATCGTCCGCATCCGCCGTGAAACCCAGGGCCGCAAGGGCAAAACCGTCACCGTCATCCACGGCTTGCCCCAGACGGGCGCCGACCTGGACGATCTGGCCCGCATCCTGAAGCAGCGCTGCGGCACCGGCGGCACGGTCAAGGAAGGCATGATCGTCATCCAGGGCGATCACCGCCAACGCCTCCAGGAAGAGTTTGTAAAACTAGGCTATACTGTCAAACTGGCCGGCGGCTGAGCCGGTCGCTACGGAGTGACTTTCCATCGCAACGCGCTGCCCGCCCTTTCCCGGCGCACGGTTGCGCCGCGTCCATTTGGCGTTACCTTGTTATCCTGAGTCCCAAAATTTGCAACGAGGTGCACCATGAACCCCACTCCCCATATATCAGGAATTCACCATATCACCGCCATTTCAGCATCGGCTGCGGAAAACCTGGCCTTTTACGAAAATACGCTGGGTTTGCGGCTGGTCAAACAAACCGTCAACTTTGACGACCCATACACCTATCACCTGTACTATGGCGATGCCCGGGGCGCTCCCGGCACAATCCTGACCTTCTTCCCCTGGGAGAACCTTCCCCAGGGCCGCCCCGGCGCCGGCATGGTCACGGCCATCGCCTTTGGGGTGCCCCGTGCGGCCCTCGATTTCTGGCAGCAGCGCCTCGGGTCGATGGCATGTGAAACTCAAACAGAGGAGCGCTTCGGCGATCCGGTCTTGCGCTTTGCCGATCCCCATGGCCTGCCCCTGGAACTGATCGGCCTCTCCGAACCGCCGGCCACAACCCACTGGCACGCGGGTCCCATCGCGGCCGCCCACGCCATCACCGGCTTTCACTCGGCCACCGCGACCCTGCACCATCTGCCGGAAAACAAAACCCTCTTGACGGCTTTGATGGGCATGACCCTTTCGGGACAAGCGCACAACCGCTACCGCTTTGCCACGGCCGACCCCACGGCGCCCGGTCATTTCTGGGACATTGTGATCGATCCGCAGGCCCCTCTGGGGCAGCAAGGGGGCGGCACGGTCCATCATATCGCCTTTCGCACCGAAAGCGAAGCGACCCAGCTACTATGGCAGTCGCACTTGCGCAAAGCAGGCCTTTCGGTCACCGACGTCCGCGACCGCAACTACTTCCGCTCGATCTACTTCCATGCCCCCCAGCGGGTGCTCTTTGAAATCGCCACCAACCCACCGGGATTCAGCGTGGACGAGGAAGCAGAAGTACTGGGAGCAAGCTTGAAACTGCCGCGGGCATATGAACACATGCGGCCGGAGATTGAAAAACACCTGCGACCCCTGCGGCCGTCGTCGGGAGAGCAAACAAACCCTCCATGGAAATCGTTTCCACGAGGTAGCCCCAAGAACTAGGCGGTTTGCCTGCAACTGACCGCGGCGAACGGCGACCCACAATGGACCCGCGAGGCGTGCCGCCTACCCCGTCAACGCGTTCATTGACACCCGCGCGCCATCTTGCCATACTTGATCGTGCGAACGCACGCAGGGCCTTCCCATCCAAAACCACGGGGGCCGGAAAACGAAATGCGTCCAAAACGGAAAGGGTTGACCAATGATGCCGATGGATCTGTTTACGAGCGAATGCCTCGACCGGATCAAACAACGAGCGCCGCTCATTCACAACATCACTAATTTTGTGGTCATGAACAGCTCCGCCAATATACTGCTGGCCATCGGCGCCTCGCCGGTCATGGCCCATTGCCGGGCCGAAGTCGAGGAGATGACCGCCCTGGCCGGTGCGCTGGTGCTCAACATCGGCACGCTCCAGGAGGATTGGCTTGAATCGATGATTTGCGCGGGCCAAGCGGCCAACGCCAAAGGCATCCCCGTGATCGTCGATCCGGTGGGCGCAGGGGCCACCCGGCTGCGCACCGAAGCAGTTAAAAAAATCATGCGCGCCTGCTCCGTGGCCGTGCTACGCGGCAATGCTTCCGAAATTCTCTCCCTGGCCGATGCGGCTGTCCGCACCAAGGGGGTCGA
>JBAQGR010000312.1:0-4372 GCA_049287895.1 Desulfatitalea sp. | reverse complement strand
CAAGAGCGTGCCCAAAGGCGGCAAGTTCTTCTTTAAAACCGCCAAGGGCCTGGGCGCGGGCAAGGCCACGCCCGTCTTTTTGATCGACCGGCGCGAACCCTATCTGGCCGAGCAGATCGCAAAACTGGAGGGCCAGATCCGGCCGGTCCAGACGCCGCCGGAAGATAGCTCCAACTTCAACCTGCGCCTGCCGCCGGCCAGCCCCAGGCAGCCCCGGGCGCGCCTGATGCAAGTGTTGCGCTATCCGGGCAACCGCATCCGCGAAACCAGCCTGGCCCTCTGGCTCTCGGCCGAGGTGTTGGCCCAGATGCCCGATAGCCAGGTCGGCTTTGCCTGGTGGTGGTTGCCGCCCGTGATCTGGCCGGACGAAGAGGCCCAATGGCAGCAGTGGATCAAACAGGTGATGGCCAAGGGCGCCCTGCGCTTCGTGCTCAACGCCCCCTGGCAGGTCTCGCTCTTTCCGCGGCCCGAGCAGGTGAATTTGTGGGCCGGGCCATTCTGCAATATCTCCAACCCCATGGCCGTGCGGGCCTTCAAGCTGCTGGGTGGGCAGGGGGTGATCGTCAGCCCGGAATTGGGCCAGGCGGATCTGGAGGGTTTGGCGGCCAAGAGTGTGCTGCCGCTGGGAGTGGTCGTCTCCGGCCAATGGCCCTTCTGCGTCTCGCGCGTGGTGGCGCCGGAGATGAAAATCGGACAACCCTTTGTCAGCCCCAAGGGCGAGCAGGGCTGGGTGCAACGCTACGGCGGGCTCTACTGGGTCTTCCCCAATTGGCCCATCAATCTGCGCCCCGTCCAGGAGAGCTTGACCAAGGCGGGTTACCGCCTCTTCGTGCACCTGGAAGAACCGATTCCCAAAGGCGTGGCCATCAAAAAACGGCCGGGCAACTGGAATTGGGAGATCGGGTTGAAGTAAAGTTTCATCTTTTGCATTTTTTTCTCACCACTGAGCAGAAATGGGAACGTCCGCGTCGGCTCCGAAAAGAAAACGGCTTAAATTCAAGCATATCAAAAATGGCATAATTGCTGCTTGCCACCCCCCTGATCCAGCAATCATTGGCAGTTCCTCGTCAAGGCCGGAGTAACATAAAACGATATCGGGTCGCGCGGCTCACTCTCCCATGCGCGGGAGAGGGCAGATCCGCGCCATTGGGCAATGGCCGGAGCCGGTCGGCCATCCCTTGGGGGTGGGTCCCGGCCGCCGGTTCAGGGGCTTCTGTTTCGTACGGAAATTCAAATGGGCAACACATTCGAGAGGAGAGGATCATGGGTATTCCGTTGCGCCGATTCGGAAATTGGTTCGGCTGGGGGGTTTGGATTCAGCTATTGCTCTGGGCAGCACCGGGTTACGGGGCGGAACCGCTCGCTCCGGCGGAGATCACCATTACCGAAAATGTCGTGGCCGCCGACGTGGAGCCCATCGGCGCCAATTTGACCACCATTGCCGGGGGCACCAACTTCGCGGTCAACAACCATGTGTGGAACAGCGGCTTCGAGCCCATGATGGTGCGCAAATTTATCCGCATCGATCGGGCCGGAGCCAATTGGTTCGAGTGGGATACCCAGGGCGGGCCGGGATACTGGAATCTGGCCTGGTCCGGTCTGCTCAACGGCGCGACGGTGCGGTTTTATCGCCTGGTCGACGCCAACGGCCAGCCGCTCGGTTATGCCAACGGCAGCGATATGAACGACGCGGCCGGCGCCGATCACGTGGTCCTTTTGGGCACCTCCCGGATTCCTCAGCCGTCAACGCAACTGCCCCAAGGCGGCTACATCGCCAATGACAACCGCGACGGCAATACCACCGACGACATGGCCCGGGTCTATATTGAAAATAACGGCCTGGGGTTGCGTTTCGGCGATTATGCTTACATCCAGTTAAAGACCAACTATATCGGGCCGGAGACCAGCCCGCCCGATCTGCGTCAGGATTGGCGCGGCGACGAACCCTATCTGACGGCCACCGCCGGCCAATGGAGCGGTGCCCTGGTGGTTCATCCCCCGCCCGTGCCCGCGGCCTTCGACGATGGCGGCGAAACCTGCCTGGCGGCCGTTTTTCCCAATGCCGAGACTGTGCGCTTGGGGCAATATGTTTACTACCGCTGCGACAGCGGCGAGGGCCAGTGGTACAGCCAACTGCACCCAGGGGCCAGCTACCGGGTATCGGTATGGCTGCGCCAGGAGGGGCTGGGCAATGGCGGCCGCGTCCGGTTTGCCTTCACCGGCAGCAATACTTATGCGGCCGTCAGTCAAACCACCCCTTGGGTAGTCAATGGACAATGGCAGCAATTCACTTACGATTTCGTGGCGCCTCAATATCCCACCGACAACCAGTATCATATCGCCCACAACCTGGAGTTCACCGGTCCGGGAAGAGTGTGGATCGATAACTTCGTGCTCTATCGCAACGACGCCAAGCACGAGTACCGCCCGTTCACGCCCCATGAGGTCAGCTTCGACGAGATGATGGCCTCCATGCCGGCAACGGGCAAGAAGCCGGCCATGCGCTTTTACGGCACCATCTTCCACCCCTCCTCCATCACGGCCATGTTCGGCGACTACGGCAACGGCACCTATGATGTCGCCTGGAATGCCGGTGCGGGCAACAGCCCGAGTACGACCATCGCCCAGTGTATGTATTGGGCCTTTAAAACCGGCGACACGCCCCGCACCCGCGTGGTGCCCTACTTGACCTGCCTGGAAGAGTACACCGAAGAAGAGTGGATGGCCCTGGTCGAATACCTGGGCGTGCCGTACAACCCGGCCGTGGATACGCCGAGCACCAAACCGTATGCTTATCAGCGCTACAAATACCGCGGCGACAACGGCACCCCCTGGACCGAAGAGTTCCGCGAGATCGTTATCGAACTGGGCAACGAGACCTGGCACCAGGGCGCCGGCGGATATGGCTGGGACGGCTGGGGCCGGCCCGGTTGGGTCCACCAGGGCGGCAAGGAGTACGGACTGTTTGCCCGCTACATGTTCAACGATAATGTGCAACAGATGCCCGCCTGGTCCCAGTATCAGTTGGGAAGTAAAATCAAATTCGCTCTGGGCGCCAACTACAGCGCGGACAGCAATGCCTATGGCGAGCTGGCCGCGCGCCAGGGGGCGGACATCAGCTACATCGGGCATGCCAACTACGTTGGGCCCAAATGGGAAACCAATGATCCCGGCACGGCGGCGTTCGACGATCACGGCGTGCAGATGACCCTGCTGGGTATGCACGACGGCATGGGTGATATCATCGCCCAGGCCGCGGCCACGCGCGAAGCGCTCAACGGGGCCGGGCAGACCCACTACCGCATCACGGCTTACGAGGGCGGACCCAGCGGCTACTGGACCAATCAGGACAACGAGGAGATCGACGAACTCTACGGCAAGTCGGCGGCCATGGGGCTGGCGGCCTTGGACGCCTGGCTCTTCAGTAGCCTGAACGGTTACGGGTACCAATGTTACCTGGGCTTCAGCGCCGGCCGCTGGTGGTCCTCCCATACCCTGCCCGAAGCGTGCGGTTTCCGGCCCCATGCCGGCTGGCTGGCCCTGAAGATGCGCAACCGTTACGCCCTGGGCACCGAGATGGTCGAAACGCTCCACACCAGCGAACCGACCCTGGAGAGCGATGGAGAAGAGATTCCGCTCATTTCCAGCTATGCGTTGCGGGGCGCGGGCGCCTACGCGGTTTTCGTGCTGTCGCGCAAGCTGGACGGCCAGCATGACGGCATCGATTTCGGCAGCGGCTATACGCCGGTGACGCTGCATCTGCCTTTTGATGATGCCCAGCGCATCACCCGCTACCGGATAGAACGGCCGGACGGCGCCCCGGTGGACCCACGGGCCAACAACCGGGAGAGTATGCAAATGGTGATCGGAAGCAAGGAGATCGACGGCCAATACTTCTCCCCGGATTTTGTCATCAATGCGAACACCGGCGGCGAGACCGGCGGGGTTCCACCGGGAAGCATCAATTTATTTGTCTTCGAGACCTCGGCCGTGCCTCCTGACGACGATCCGCCGGACACGGACGGCAATGATACGTCGCCGGACCCCACGCCCTCGGGCGGAAGCGACAGTGAAGGTGATAGCGGCGATAGCGGCGGTGGCGGCGGGTGCTTCATCACCAGCCTGGATCGTTGGAAGTAATAGTACCGACATGCAGCGAGGATGCGACGGATATGAAAAAAACGATTTTCTGCTGTCTGGTTGTTGTGATGGGTTGTCTTTTGCTGGTCTGGGCATGTGGCGGCAGTGGCGGCGGGGGAACGCAGGATGCTGCTGGCACCACTCCGTCCGATCCCACCCCGTCCGATCCCACCGATGAAGACCCCATTGAAGAGAGCTTCCGCGACGATTTCAACGGAAGCGAGGTGGACAC
>JBAQGR010000311.1:0-4241 GCA_049287895.1 Desulfatitalea sp. | reverse complement strand
AAGGCGCCCTTCTTATAGCCGAACAGCTCGCTCTCCAGGATATTCTCCGGCACCGTGGGGCAGTTGACCGCCACGAACGGCCCTTTGTGCCGGGGGCTCAGGGCGTGCACTGCCCGGGCGGTGAGATCCTTGCCGGTCCCGGATTCACCGGTGATGAGCACCGTCAGGTCGGTTTTGGCCACCATCTGGATGGTTTCGTAGACGCGCTGCATGGCCGGGCTCTTGCCGATCATGCGCTGGAAGCTGAACCCCTCGCCGCACTGGCTTTGCAGGCGCTGATTTTCCTGGATCAAACGGTTGCGCTCCAGGGCCTTCTCCAGGCGCAACACGAGAGTATCGTGCTCGAAGGGCTTGGTGATGAAATCGTAGGCGCCCGCGCGGATGGCCGCCACGGCCATGTCGATGTGGCCGTACGCCGTCATCATCACCACCGTGAGGCCGGGATGGTTGCGCCGGATCACCTCCAGCAGCGCCAATCCATCCATGCCGGGCATTTTGATATCGGCCAGCACCAGATCGAAGCTGGTGTTGGCCAGCAGATGCAGCGCCGACTCGCCGGAGTCGGCCGTCCGCACCTTGCAGCGCAGATCCGGCTCCAGGCTGCGCTTGAGCAGTTGGAGCATATCCGGCTCGTCGTCAACAATCAAAATAGTAGAGGTCATGGTGCTATCTCCCGTTGAGGCCGGAGGGCAGGGGCAAGGCGACGATAAAGGTGGCGCCCGCGCCCGGCACGCTCTCCGCCCAGATGTCGCCGCCGTGATTCTTGATGATCCCGTAGCTGACCGACAACCCCAGGCCGGTGCCCTGGCCGGTGGGCTTGGTCGTAAAGAAGGGATCGAAGATGCGCGATAGATTTTTGGGCTCGATGCCCGGACCGCTGTCCTGAACCCGGATGCGGGCCTGCTGCCCGTTGGCCGTCAGCTCGGTGGCGATGGTGATGGTGCCCTCGCGGCCCACGGCATATTGGGCGTTCATCAGCAGATTGAGGAGCACCTGCTTGATCTTTTTTTCGTCCAGCAGCAGCCGACTCAGCCTGGGGTCGTATGCGGTGCGGATCCGGACTCCCTCCAATTTGGAGTGCTGCCGGAAGAAATACAGCACTTCATCGATGATGGCGTGGATATCGCACAGCTCCTTCTTGGGCGCCGACGTGCGGGCGAAATTGAGCAGGTCTTCGACGATCGACTTGCAATGCCGCACCTGCTTTTCGATGGTCTTCAAATCGGCGGCGCGATGGGATTCCTTCTCCTCGTTGCGCAGCATCAACTGGGTGAACCCCAGAATGATGCCCAGCGGATTGTTGATCTCGTGGGCGATGCCCGAAGAGAAGGCGCCGATGGAGGCCAGTTTGTCGGCCTGGGCCATCTGCTCGCGGGCGATGTGCTGCTGTTCGATATCCTTGACCAGAAAGTGAAGCGTGTCCGCGCTGCCGTCCGCGCCGCCGACCCGGCCGCCGCTGAGCAGAACGCGCCGGCGCCCGCCTTCGCCGGCTTTCAGATCCATCTCGGCGCTGGAGATGAATCCGCGACCGGCGATGCTCTCCATGATATTCCGCCAATCCTCCTTGGGGAAGAAGTCGTGGAAGAACGGCTCGGCAACGGCCCCTTCGGATAAGGGGTTCACGCCCAGCATCGCCTGCCCGGCCGGATTGAGATCGAGGATCAGGCCCTGCGGATCGGTCACCAGCAGCATATCCTTGGATTCCTGGAAGATGCGCCGGTATTTGTCTTCGGTGCGCGCCAGGGCCTTGCTGCGCTCATCCACCAACCGCTCCAGGTTCTGGTTCAGGTAGAGCAATTCGCCATGGGCCACCTGCAGGGCTTCGCGGCCCTGGACGATGCTCTGGTACAGGGTCCAGGTGCGCTCGAAGAAAAGCGTCACGGCCCCCACCATGACAAAGGCGAAGGTATTGACCGCGCCACTGTAGGGCCGGATCTGGGCCCAGACCGGCTCGTGACCGCTGACGATCAGCATCTGTTTGACGATGTGGCCCAGCGAGCGCGACACCGCGAAAAGGGCCAGCGCCAGGCAGACCCACAACAGGTAAGCCCAGACGATATTCTGGGCATCGCGCCGGCGCAACCGCAGGGCATACCACACACATAGAAAGGAGAGAACGATCATCAGGACCGAACCGCCCACATCCACGATCCAAATCGGCAGGAAAGTGATGGTCATGGCACCCCCTGCCCGTTGCCCGGCGGCGCGGGCGCGCGCAGCAGCCAGCGCAAGCCGAGAACCAGGAAGAGCATGGCCGGCACGCAGAGCAAGTGGTCCAGCTTCACCAGGTAGTAGAGCGGTCCCAGCCACTCATAGCCCTGAGCCATGCTGAGGCTGATGCGCATCAACCCGATGCGCTGGTAATCGACGAGACCCGACTGCTCTTCCAGCCAGTGGCCCAGAAAGGCGTCGGCATTCCAGAAGATGAACCAGAGCGCCGCGTACTGGATATAACGCCAGCCGCGCACCGACACCAGGCGCCGCTTGCGCAGCCAGTAGATCAACAATCCCATGGAAAAGGCAAAGAAGAGGTGGGCCATCTGGTGGGCATAGACCCCTTCGGGACCGCCGTGGGCCTGGATAGCCCAGGCCGCCGTCGGCCGGCACAGCAGCGCCAGCAACAGGCCGAGGAAGGCGAACATCACGGCGGGTCTCGCTCCTTTACATTGTTGCGCTCCAACTCGTTGGGAGCATAACGCGTCAAGATTAAAGATGAAAGATCAAAGATGGGCGTGGAGAGTACCGAGGTCTCACGCGCCGGGTCCGCCGGCGGCATCGAGCATTTTCTGGACCCTATGAAAATAGGGCAGCCAGGGGCGCAGGTGGCCGAAGAGAATACGGGCAAGGATATACAAGGGTATGAAGATAAACGGATAGCCCACCATCGGACCGAAAAGCAGCGAAAGGGGCCAGGCCAGCTCGAAATTCACCCCAGAGAAGCGTCCATGCAGCCAGGCCAGAGCAAACGGCACCGGCCAGAGCATGCCCGCCGAGTAGGCCGCCATGGTGAAAAAATGACGGCCCCACACATCGTTGGCCTCTTTGTTGAGCGCCTTGTAGCCATCCCGGTCACCCATACCATAGGCTTGCATGCTGAGCGCCTCGCGCTGGGCGATCTCGTTCTTGAGCTCCCGCAGGTGGCCCTGGTTCATGCGGATGGCCGCCGAGAGGGTCAACTCGCCGACGACCACGCAGATCATGGCCAGGCAAAAAGCGCCCATCAAAAACCCGAACAACGGATCATGGGGCAGACGAAACGGCGCCATCAGAAACGCATCGACCCTCCCTAAAAGATGTGCAACGATCTGTTGCATACCCCTCCCCTCGACCCTCGGCGACCGGCTCCGGCTCAGCGCAAAGGGCCGGCCGCCGATCCATCATCAACCACCGATTAAGGTGATATTGAAAAAGCCCTTCAGGGTATAGTCCAGCCCTACATAGCAGGCCAGGGCGATGAAGAACCACTTGAGGCCTTTTTCCGGAATGTACTTGCCGGTGCGCGGCCCGATCATCGAGCCGATGAAGATGCCCACCAACTCCACGCCGATCAAGATCCAGTAAACGGTGACGCCCTTGATCATGAAGTTGATGATGGACAGAACCATGCTGATCAGCACCGCCAGAGCCGAGGTGCCGGCGGCCACGAACATGGGCAGCCCTACCACGCTGGTCAGGAAGGGTACGTAGAGAAAGCCGCCGCCCACGCCAATGAACGAGGAGATGGCGCTGATGAAGAAACCGCCCACGAAGGCCCAGACCGGGCTGAAGCTGAAGGTCTGGCCGAAAAAGGAGATCTCGGTGCGCGCCAGGTTGAATTTGGAGGTCTTGACCCCCTGCTGGGTGATGTCTCCTTTTTGCTTGATGGTGGCCTCGAACGCCTTGACGGCATCCTTGGCCCTCTTCTTCGAAGCCTGACCCCTGGGGGTCATCTCATAGACCATGAAGCCGCCGATAATGAAGACGATCAGGCCGAACCAGCCCTGGTACTGGGAGAACTTGAGCTTGCCCATGGTAGTATAAACCACCAGAAAGGCGGCCAGCAGCGAGCCCAGGCCGAGAAAGAGCCCCAGGGGCACGATCAGGCGCCGCTGTTTGCCGTAGTTGACGCTGGAGACGGCCGCCGAGAGCCCCACCAGCCACTGGTTGGAGACGCGGATGCTGTCGGTGATGAACTTGTTCAAGGTCGGCGCCGTGTCCTTGAAGGTCTTGGCATAGGCGCCCAAGCCGAAGATCGAAATGTG
>JBAQGR010000310.1:0-2606 GCA_049287895.1 Desulfatitalea sp. | reverse complement strand
TGGGCAAGGGAGCCAACGCCCAGGAGAATTGCTACATCATCAACTCCCGCCTGGAAGGCAACAATGTCACTGCCCACGGCGCCAAAATCATCGAGGCCGATCTGGGCAAAAATGTCTTCGTGGGCTTCAACAGCTTTCTGCGGGGGCGGCCCGCCTGCCGGATCACCATCGGCCCGGAGAGCATCATCATGCCCCACACCATCATCGACATCAAACAGCCGCTGACCATTCCGGACGGCCGCCTCGTATGGGGCCTGATCACCGACCAGGCCAGTTTCGAGGCCCACAGCATCGATCTGACCGAAATGTCCGAAATAAAAGCCCCGTTCTCCAAAGGCAACATGTTCTTCGAGGGCGACGGCGCCTCCTTTGTGGCCGCTTTCCGCCATCGCATCCAACATATCCTGGAGGCCAACGGCGCCTTTTACGACGGAAGCAAAAACAAGGGCCACGCTCAAAGGAACCAGAAGATTTCGTTCAACACCATCCAGCCCTACCCCGAAGGCCGACTGGAAGGATTGTACCCGACTATCGTAATCAAGCCGTAAAGGCACCGTCAGCCTTATTCTTCGCTATTTAAAGTAATTGAGCAGCGCATGCAGATTGGTCATGGGGTGGGGCGGGCAGCCGGGGATGAACAGATCCACGGGTAAGAGCCGGTCCAGCCCTTCGCCGACTTCGGGGCTGCCCCGAAACGGCCCGCCGCTGAGGGCGCAGCTGCCCACGGCAATGACGGCCTTGGGGGCCGGCACGGCTTCATAGGTCTGAAGCAGAGCGGTCTTCATGTTGCGGGAGATCGGACCGGTGACCACGATGGCATCGGCATGGCGGGGCGAGGCCACGAAATTGATGCCGAAACGGGCCAAGTCGAAAAATGGGGTGGCCAATACATTCAGATCCGCCTCGCAGGCATTGCAGCCCCCGGCCGACACCTGGCGCAGTTGCAGCGAGCGGCCGAAGAGCTGTTTGAAATGCTTCTTGGCATGGTCAGCCAGCCGGGGCAGATCGCCATCGGTCAGAAGATCTTGCTTGGCGGCCACGGCCAATTCGAAATCCTGGCTGAAGGTGACGAAACGGCCTTGGGAGATCCGCTCGCAGTCGCCACAAAAAACGCAGCGGCCCAGGTCGATGCGCCGATGCGCCGCATCGATGGCCTCCTGGGGGCACGCGGCGGCGCATTGGGCGACCAGCTCGGCCGGCGCCTCGGGGTGGATCCGCGGCCGGCCGCGATAGCGTGCCGCCAGCTGCACCGGCGCATCGGGATAACGCGAAGTACGATACCCCTGTTCGAATCGGTTGCGCAGTGTTTTAAGCATTTATTTTTCCTCGACTGCCATTCATTGCCGGCGTTCGTTCGCTTTCCAATCTCATCATTCTTCTATAAAAAATGAACTCGCAAAAAGCCCGCGATCCGTCACTCCCGCGAAGGCGGGAGTCCAGAACCATTTCAAATGGCTGGATCCCCGCCTTCGCGGGGATGACCCAAACGAACCTCCCGCAGCTTTACGCGATTACATCATAAATCAAACCCGCAATAAGACAGATTGAAGCTCTTGTTGTTGAGCGGAAAGTCTGAGATACCGGTATTCCGCAATGCCATGGCCAGTCCGCTCCAGTTGTGAAACGAAGGATCCTTGACCTTATAGCGCATGATTTGGCCGACGGCATCGGTCAGCACGCAGTGGGTTGTTTCGCCGCGCCACCCCTCGTTGAGGGTGACCACGCAGGCCGACGGCATCAGCGTCAGGGGTTCACTCTCCACGCAACGGGTCTGGGCCGGCTCGGCCAGCAGCGCCTCGATGAGGGCCATGGATTGGCGCACCTCATTCACCCGGATTCTGGCCCGGCCATACACATCGCCGGAAGCGACGACAATTTTTCGAACATCCAGGTGCGGATAGGCCTCGCTGGGAAATGCGCGCCGGACGTCGTAGGCCAGACCGCTGGCACGGCCGGCCGGTCCCACCAGACCCAATTGGTCCGCTTCGGCCGGGGTGACCACGCCGCAGCCTTCAAAGCGCGCCCGCACACTGGGGGTAGCGAACAGCAGGTCCAGCACATGCTGCACCTGAGGCTTGAGTTCGGCCAGGCGCCGCAAAAGCTCCGCACGGATCTCTTCGGTGAGGTCAAAACGCACGCCGCCGGGCCTCACCAAGCCTTTGCCGAAGCGATTGCCGCAGAGCAGCAACGTCATATTGAGAAAATCGCCGCGCATTCGGCCGCAGTAGTTGGCCGGCGGCAAAAAGGCCACGTCACCGCTCAGGGCGCCCAAATCGCCCACATGGTTGGCGATGCGCTCCAGTTCCAGGGCTATGGTCCGAATGCAGTGCGCATCGGCATCCGGCGCACGACCGGAGAGGGCCTCCATGGCCTGGGCGTAACAGAGGCCATGGCCGATGGCCGTATCGCCTGCGATGGATTCGGCCAAAATCGGCCGGCGCCGCTCATCGGTCTGGCACATGAGCCGTTCGACGCCCCTATGCTGATAGCCCAGCTGAATCTCCAGGTGTAGTACTCGCTCGCCGATGCAGTTGAAGCGGAAATGGCCCGGTTCGATCACGCCGGCGTGCACCGGCCCTACGGCCACTTCGTGGATCTCTTCGCCA
>JBAQGR010000309.1:0-1502 GCA_049287895.1 Desulfatitalea sp. | reverse complement strand
ATCAAATATTGCGGCATTTGCGGATCGGATCTGCATGAATACCTGCACGGACCGTTTCCCCAGACCACCTTCGGCCATGAAGCGTGCGGCCCCATCGTGGCAATAGGACCAGACGTCTCCGGCTTTGCCGTGGGCGACCGGGTCTGCACAGTCTTTCCTGGTGCCTTCGCCGAAGCGATCGTCTGTCCCACCGATCGGCTGCTTCGTATTCCCGATGCCATGGCATGGGAAAGGGCCGCAGTGCTGGAACCTTTGTCCGGCGCGGCCCATGCCATTGCGCGCGGTCGGGTCCAGGCCGGGGACACGGTCTTTGTCGCCGGAGCAGGGCCGGTCGGCTTGATGATCCTGCTGGGCCTCAAGGCCATGGGCGTCCGTACTGTTTTCGTAACCGATGTTCTGGAGAACCGGCGCCGCATGGCCGAAGCCCTGGGTGCCTCCCTGACCTGGAATCCCGTCGAAGAAAAGAGCCCGGCCAAGGTAAAAGCCCTGACCCAGGGCCGTGGCGCGGATGTGGCCATAGAAGCGGTGGGCATCGAAGCGACTCTCAAGGATTGCCTGGCGTCGGTGCGCCAGCAAGGCACGGTGATCATTCAGGGTATTTTCACCGAGCGGGTGCCGGTGCACATGTTCGGGTTCGTGATCCGGGAGACCACCATGATCGGTTGCAACGCCATCCAGCCGGAGTTGGCCATGCGCTGGTTGGCCGACGGCGCCATCCAGCCCGAACGCATCGTTACGGACACCATTTCTTTGACGGATATCGTTGCGGGTGGTTTCGAAGTACTGGCCGGCAAAAGCAAAGCGGCCATCAAAATACTGGTCGCACCCTGAAAGGATAAAGAAGAGGATGGCAATGATGAACAGATGGCGTTTTCTACTTCTTGGGACGATGGCCATGCTCGTGTCTTGCGCTGCTATAACTGAAAAGAGCCGCATGGACCGGTTCAAGGATATCGCCGACACCTATAGGTTTGCTCTTCTGCGCGCGGATTACCGTCAGGCGTCGAATCTTGTCGATCCCTCCGAGCGAAAAACGCTCGATCTCAATCACCTGAAAGAGATCAAAATCGTGGATTACAATCCCACCCGCATCACGCTCTCCGAGGACAAAAGCAAAATCACGCAGGAGATCGAGCTGCAATACTTTCTGATGAGCCACAACATCCTGCGCACTGCCCAATACCAGCAGATATGGCAGTACCAGGAAGAGAACAAGCTCTGGCTGTTGAAAACCGACCTGCCGCCGCTCGTTCCCTGAGCGGTCCGCCTTTGCCCGTACTCTTTTGGTGGCGATCTGGTCAAAGATAGAGCGCAAACGGGTGCGTTGGATTGTCTCGGATGGATGCGGGACGCTGAGTTTGGCGTTGAGCGTCACGGTTCTTTGAGCGGTCGTTTTCATCATCGCCGGGCAGTTGCGGTTAAGGGGCTTCCATTCAACCGGAATGGCGGATCATCAGCCGGGCCCACTCGGGCAGTGGGTCGGCCTTCCAGACGCACACCCC
>JBAQGR010000308.1:0-1950 GCA_049287895.1 Desulfatitalea sp. | reverse complement strand
GCTTGCTTGCCTTGATTTATCTAAGACCTGCAAGCCATACACGGTCGTGCGTCCACATGGAGCAAAGCAGTTCTTCTCCGCCGGTACTGTTTCCAAACCACTTGGCCGTACGAAGGATCTTTGGCCCTCTTCGGGCGCAACGAGCAACCAATTGCCAAGATCGTGCCAGGAGAATCTCGGCCCTCCCGCGGTTTGCTGTGTCACGGTATCGGCTGGGCGGTTGCGTTGGGCAAACCATGGCATCTCCACCCCGCGATGTGACAGCAGAGTGAACTGGATCAACCGGGCGGTGGCCTGACACTCGGGGGTAATGGGGATAGAATTGAAATGGATCGGCAGGGTAGGGCGCTTGACGAGTAAACCCCCTGGGCCGTGGGTCGGCCCAGGGGGTTTTTTTGTATATGGGGGGTTACTCTTCGCTGCTGTCGGGCGGTACGATCGACGCCACATAGGCTTCGAAGGTCGCGGTATCGGGTTCGATCGGGCAGGTAGTAAATCCGTAAAGCACCAGCGCGTCACCTGGAGCGATGTCGCTGAAAACGGCCAGAGGGCCATCGGTCAGGGTCAGGTCGGTGATGCACGACGGGATGCCGACATGTACGCTGCCGGCATCGGTCACCAAAAGGCGATCGGCGCTATTGACTTCACTGACCGTGGCTTGCAACGTTTCGGCCTGGACCGTCACCCACGTAGCGGTCAAGGAAGGCTCCTGCGTTGGGGCGACGGTGATATACACACTGCGCGGTTGGCATTCCACCCATTCGGCCAGTGTGGCGGCACTCAGAATCCCGTCGAACTGGGGATGGATGATGGCCCAGTTCGGAAGAAAAAGCGTCGTAATGGACGGGGTTGCGCTTTCCGGTTGGGTATTGACCGTGAGGGTGTAGCCGTTGTCGGTGGGTGCCATGGCGGTGAGCATTCCCGTGACCCATTGGGGCCGCAGGAGAACCGCAACGGCAACGATCGTGCCGTCTTCCTGGGCTTTGCCTAAGACGCGCACGTGCATGCCGGGCTGAATCGAATCGGGTGTCAACCGGCCTTCGCAGCCCCACAGAATCAACGTTTTTCCTGGAATAAGAGAGACCACTTGCGGCTCCGCGGTGTCGTCCAGGTAGCGATCAAACTCGAATTGGTCGCCGCTCACACCCTGAACCACCGTTCCTGCAAACAAGTCCACGTCACCGACCACGACCATCTCGGCCAGAAGGCCGCCCTCTTGCAGACGTCCGCGGACATGGACTGAATCGCCGGCCTTCAATGCTTGCGCATCGACCAGGTTGCCTTGGGCGTCGATGACAACCGTGTTGTCATCTAAAAGGATTTGGATGCCATGGTGGCAGCCCGGGAGCGTCAATGTGAAACCCGCGGGAGTCGCTGGGTCCTCGGCCGTGGTCAGGGACGCGATGGTGCCGTGCAGCACGCGTGGGCAGAGTTGCGGCCTTTCCAACGGTTCGACGTTCACGAAGACCACGGGTCTGAAATTCTTGTGATTGCCCGAGACATGAATCGATTTGTTGCAGTCGATGTCCAACGTGACGGCGATGGTGATGTCCGCTGTGACCTGGAACGAACCCCTGGGGTTGAGGTCGATCTTGCCGCTGGGAAGCCTGAACTCGGTGGTTTCTATGCTTCCATCCAGCGCTATCTTCACACCGCGGACGCTTTCCACTTCCAAGCGGATCTTGCTGTAAGCGCCCACCGGCACAGCGGTAAGGGTCAGCAGGGCACCGGCGTCGCCCTCCTCCTCCGGGCGCAGGTTGAGCAAGTCATACTCCACCGGCTCGTCCGGATCGAAGATCACCACCTGGGAACCGCTGTCGGAGGGTAGTAGTTCGGCCCGACTGATCTTGATCCAGATATGATCGTAGTCGTCGGCTGGACCGTCGGTAAGCATCAGGGCCACATTACCGGTATCACTGCTTGAAGCGGCTTCGCCGGAGGAGCTGTCGC
>JBAQGR010000307.1:0-1558 GCA_049287895.1 Desulfatitalea sp. | reverse complement strand
GTCGTTCGGCTCGCATGCCGACTACTACGTCGAAAACAAAATGGGCCGCTACATCAGCCAGGAGGAGGCCCTCGCCGTTTTGGATCAAAGCGAACGCGCGGGACTGGTCAACCAGCCCGCCAACATGGTCAATCCCGGCGGCATGTGCAACTGCTGCGGCGATTGCTGCGGCGTGCTGCGGGCGCTCAACCGACTGCCCAAGCCGGCTGCGGCAGTCTTCAACAACTACTTTGCCCAGGTGGACGCCGAGCAGTGCACGGCCTGTGAGACCTGCCTGGAACGTTGCCAGATGGGCGCCGTCACCATGCAGGACGGGCCCGCGGCCGCGATCAACCCGGACCGGTGCATCGGTTGCGGCCTGTGCGTGACCACCTGTCCCACCGAAGCGATCGCCTTGCAGCTCAAACCGGAAGCCCAATTCAGCCAGCCGCCGTCCAGCGGAAGGGACCTGATGGCGCAGACAGCCAAAATCCGCGGCACCTCGTTGGTCCCGCTCTCCATGTCCGGCAAATAGGCAGGACCATGCGCGGAATGGCTCGTTGGGAATCGGTGCCGGTTGCATTTCCGGCCAAGCAGGCGTATGGCCACCCAAAGTTTTGACGACCACCGGATCAAAAGAAACAACAGGAGGCAAGTAATGGAAGAAAAGTTTTGGCACAAGCAGTACGACTTCAACGTCCCCCCGACCATCCGCTACCCGCGCATCCCGGTCCATGAACTGGTCAACATCGCGGCCAACACTTTCCCGAATAAACCGGCCCTCGACCTTTACGGCAGCCAAATGACCTTCTGGCAGGTACGCCAGCAAGTAATGCGCATGGCCAATGCCCTGGCCGGATTGGGCGTCCGGAAGGGAGACCGTGTGGCTGTCCATCTGCCCAACTGCCCCCAGTACGTGGTGGCCTACTATGCCGCCATGTCCGTGGGCGCTATTGTGGTCAATCTCAATCCCATGTACACGGCCGAAGAACTGATCGCTATCTGCCGGAATACCGGCGTCACCACCCTGATCACCTTCGACATGGTGGTGCCGAACATTCGGGCCCTGTGCGCCCAGGTGGAGATCCCCAGGGTCGTGGTCACGCGTATCACCGATTACATCGAAGGTTTCGGCGTCAGCACCCCGGAACAACTGGGGTTGGAGAAAGGCTGGCACCATTTTTCCCAACTGCTCGAGAGCAGCACCAACACCAAGGCCCAGCGTGTGCCTATCGCCTCCAGCGACCCGGCCCTGATCCAGTTTACCGGCGGCACCACCGGCATTCCCAAGGGAGCGGTGCTGACCCACGCCAACATCATCGCGGCCACCCTGCAGGCCAACCTGTGGGGTGCCTTTCTGAATAACCAGACCCCGCCGGAAAAACGCAATGTGCTGGCCATGCTGCCCTTCTTTCATGTGTACGGCGACATCATCGTTTTGAACTGGGCCATGCTCAGCTGCGCCACTCAGATCCTGGTGCCGCGCTTCGACATCAATGAAATCATGGGCCTGCTGGCCAAGATCGAGCGCATCCAGTTCTTCCCGGCCGTGCCCTCCATGAACGGCGCCATTCTCAAC
>JBAQGR010000306.1:0-5218 GCA_049287895.1 Desulfatitalea sp. | reverse complement strand
CCCGTTCATAGGGAATCTGCTGATAGCCGAAGGGTCGCGCCCGGTGCGCGAACAGGGCGTTGAGGGCTCGAATCAGGGCTGGCGTGGCTCTCCAGTTGCGCGTCAGCGTATAGCGATGGGGCGCCTTGTCCTTGGCGTGCAGATAGGAGAAAAGATCGGCACCGCGAAAGCTGTAGATCGCCTGCTTAGGATCGCCGATCATGAAAAACAGAGCGCCGCCGGTGGCAAACAAGGTGGCAAAAATATCGTACTGCAGCGCATCGGTGTCTTGAAACTCATCTACCAGAGCGGCCTGAAACTGCTGCTGAATGGCCTGAACCAGGCCGTGGCGCCGTTCGCTTTGGAGCGCCGCGTGCACCTGGAGCAGCAGATCGTCGAAAAACAAGGTGTTGTCGCGGGCCTTCTTTTCCGCCAGGCGCAGGTGGAACTGGGCCAGAAGCCGGACTTTGAGATAACGCACATAGGCTTCCAGCTGAGCCGCCATATCGTTCTGGCACGCCAGGGCATGATCGCACAGCTCGAAAAAGGGGTGGCTGGGGGGTGAGTACCCCTTTTTGGTAGCCTTGACCAGATAACTCCGGCCAAAGCGCTCGAAGTGCTTGAAGAGGGGGTAAGTGCCCTGCCACCGATCCATGGCCGCCACCAGGGCCGACACGAAGCGTTGCCGGGGGGAGGGATCAGCAGGATGCGCCGGGTCGGGCACGCACTTGCCGTATTTGGTGGCATTGAGCCCCTCCTCGGCGAGCAAACGAACCACTGCATCCCGTACCGCCGGCCATTCGGCCCGCACCTGCCGGGCTGCACGCCGCCATGTCCCGATGGCCGACAGGGGGGGCTTGACGGCCGGGGGGATCACCCGCACCTGGGGCAGGCGCCGGCGATAGAACAGAGCAGCCAGCTCTTCGGGCCCCTTTAAACGGTCCAACGCGGTCTGCACGAGTTCCACCGGCGCCCGACTGATGTATCGACGCCAGTAATCGTCGGCGACCTCCTGGATCATCGGTTGGGCGTCCTGGGTCAGTTCGGCCTCGAACAGATGGCCGGTTTCAAAGGCAAAATAGCTCAACACCCGTTGACAGAACCCGTGGATGGTAAAGATAGCGGCCCGATCGAAATCGATCAGCGCGTCGCGGATGCGTTGCAGGGCAACGTGAGGCTCAACTACGCGGGTTACCATATCGGCTACGAGCCGATCCTCGATCCCATCCTTGGCCAGTTCTATTCTGGCTGTGAGCAGACGTTGACGGATGCGGGTCTTGAGCTCTTCGGTGGCGGCCTCGGTATAGGTCACCACCAGAATCTGATCGATGGGAACACCCTTTTCCACGATCAGACGCAGAAAGATACCGGCGATGGTGTAGGTTTTCCCAGTACCGGCGCCGGCCTCGATGAGATGCACCCCTTCCAGGGGCGCATCGGCCAATGCAAACTCTTTCATAGCTTATGATTCATGCGATAGACGAACACCAGCACCTCGGCCACGGCCTGGTATAGCTCTGTGGGGATATCGGTGTTCAGGTCGAGGGCTTCCAACATCTGCACCAGATTGCGGTCTTCAACTAGAGGGACGTTGCTCTGGCGGGCCATCTCCACGATACGCTCGGCCATTTTGCCGCGGCCTTTGGCCACCACCTTGGGCGTGCTATCGCGCGTCCGGTCGTAACGCAGGGCCGCCGCTTTTTTTCTTTGGGTATCGCTCATGCCTGGACGTCTATTCTACCCACCGGCGGGCCCATTAAATCCTCGCCTTCAAACTGGGCGATTTTCTCCCGTGATACCTGGGTTGTGATCTGGACCTGATCGAAAACCCCGGCCAGGGCCTCTTCGATGGCCGGTTTATGCTCTTCGAAAACTTGTTGAACTTCGGGGTCGCGCACGGAAAAGCCGATACGCAAGGTGCTCTCCACCATGGATAAATCGGCGCGCACCGCGCCCAATCGATCCAGCATCAGCAACAGAGCGACGCGATGCTGGGGGTCGCCCTCGGCGGCGCGCCCTTTTTTGGGGTAGTACACTTTGAGTTGCACCGGCTGCTGCTGCTCCTTGACCGGCAAAAGGTGAGTGAACACCTGATACAGATCCTGCTCGCCGGAGCGCCGCACCGCCTGTTCCTGCTGTTGCTCCACGTGGGTTGTCATTTGGTTCACCGCCTGGCGCAGGAAAGCGACATCTTTGCTGTTGGCCTCCGCCGGCCCGGCGGCCGCGTCGTCCAAACCGCCCAGAAAGCTTTTCAGGATGAGCAAATGGGGTTTGAGATCGCGGGCGATGATGCGTTGGGCAATTTCAGTTGCCTCGGCTTCGGCCGCCGTAGGAGGTGGCAGTGTGCTCTTATCACGGGTGGGATCGGGATCCCCTTTGGGCGCTGGATCGATCTTGAGCGCCAGCTCCATTTTGGGGTCTGGCCCCAATGGAGTGTCCAAACCGGTTTTTGGCGACGCCAATACAGAGGAATCCACGCCCACCTTGATATCGGTGACTATCTTTGCTTCCGGCAAAGTCCGGGCGGCCGGTTGCGCCTCTTTTGGAATCACAGGCATCTCTTCCGTCGGTCCGGCCACCTGGGCCGCGGCGCCCTTGTCCAATGCATCGGCCAGCTTCATCTCGAAAAGAATGCCGCGATCCTCGACGTTGGATTGCACCCACTGGGTTCTCTGGGCCACCGGCGCCTCCAGGACCATGGGCTCGAAAACCGCCTTGAGCTGGATCAGGGCCTGGCGCACCGTTTCGGGTATTGTTCCCTTGGGCTGCGCGACTGCCTCCATGCGCAGCTTGGTCTCGAGTGCGGCGGGCGCGGATTCGCTTGTGGCGGTGGTGACTCGGCCGGTTCCTTCGCCCGATAGGGGTATTTGCTCCGCACTGACGCTGGCCGTCAACAGTCGCTCGATGGTTTGAACCACCCGCTGTTGATCACCGGGGGGCAGCAGCGTTGCCAAGGCCAGGCGTGGATTGGCTGGTTGCATTTTGGGCTGGGCATCGGGTTCCAGCCGCAACTGAATAGGAACACCGGTCTGGACCACCTTGAGCGCCAGGCGTTGCCCCACCTGAACCGGAACCGTGGTATCGGCCATGGCGCGGAAACGCCCCAAATCGATGAGGACCCGGCCGTCCGCCTCCATTTTCAAGACGCGCCCGGTCAGGCGATCCCCGGGCTTGAGGTCCGCGAAACGTTCCGCGCCTCGCTCCTGATCGGGCACCAAGACCGCCTTGAAAATGGCAGAAATATCCATAAAGGCTTTTATACCATATCGCCGTGGGCTTGCCCATCCTGGAAGTCATTCACAATGAATTGCTTCGAAACCGGCCGACAGTGCAATTGCGAACCGACGGCCGCTATGCTAACCTGGCGGCGATTTGAACCAGCGAATTGCCCGCGAAGATGAGAACTCCAACGATGACCCATCACGATACCGGCCACTTTGCAAGCAAACATCCAAACGGTACCACCATATCATCCAGGCTGCAACAAGCCGTTCGCGAGCAACTCGTCGATAATGAGATCACCTGTTATGCGGCGCATGCGATCGCCGAAGCGTTACATGTCACTCCTCGCGAAGTGGGTGTCGCCATCGACTTACAAGAGGGGTTTATCCGTAAATGCCAACTCGGTCTGTTCGGCTATGGCCCAAAACGAAAAGCCATCAAAGCCGCCGAGACGGTCGCGCCCGAGTTGCAAGCGGCCATCGCAGGCGCTTTGATCGACGGCCGCCTGACCTGCGCTGCGGCGTGGCGTATCGCCGACACGAGCGGCCTTCCGCGCATGGCCGTCTCTAATGTCTGCGAAACGCTGAAGATCAAAATCAACGCGTGCCAATTGGGTGCTTTTTAAGGTTTGCGCATCCCTTGCGCTTTTTTTTACAAAGCACTTGAACTCACAGTTTGAAAAACATAAAGTACGCCGGTTCGCAAAGATCCCTAATCCAAACCGCATCAGGATACATGAATGGAAACACCTCAACCCAACGCAGGTCAAGGCGTGGGCATTTATGTCCATATTCCCTTTTGCCAAAGCAAATGCAGTTATTGTGATTTTTATTCGATCACCCAACTGAACCGCCTGCCCGACTACCTTAGCGCTCTGAAAAAAGAGATGCAACTGGCCCGCACGAGCGGTGTACGGGCCGACACCCTTTACATCGGCGGCGGCACCCCCTCCTTGCTGTCGCCCAGGCAGATGGGCGATATCGTGGATTGGGCCGCGGCCTGTTTCAATCTGGACCCGACCGCCGAAATGACCTTGGAAATCAATCCGGCCACTACCACGACCCGCGACCTGCAGGATTATGCGGCCTTCGGTTTCAATCGGCTCAATATCGGCGTGCAATCGTTCAATGACCCCAATCTGAAATTTCTGGGACGCAGACATACCGCTGCCCAGGCGTTGGACGCCGTCAAGGCCGGAAAGGAAGCGGGCTTTACTAACATCGGCCTGGATTTGATCTTCGGATTGCCCGAACAGACCACTATCTCCTGGAAAAGCGATTTGCTCCAGGCCATCCGGCTCTCGCCCAAACATCTCTCCTGCTACATCCTCTCCTACGAGCAGCACACGCCGCTTTACGCCGACCTGCAAGCCGGGCGGTTCACGGCGCTTTCGGATATGCGCACCGCCGACCTGTTCCGCATGACCCACGATTTCCTGGGAGCGGCCGGCTATGAGCACTATGAGGTGTCCAACTACGCCCAAAACCCGCGTTGGCGCTCCAAACACAATCAGAAGTATTGGAACTTCGCGCCTTATATCGGTTTGGGACCATCGGCACATGGATGTCAGGTACCGGTCCGCTGGTGGAACCATCGTTCGCTGGACAGCTACTTGAGCGATCTCGCCCAGGGACGCTTGCCACGGGCCGACGAGGAGAATCTTTCCGAAGAGCAACAGATGATCGAGGCGCTCTATCTGGGGCTGCGCCAATCAGACGGCATTATATATAAAGAATTCCAGAGCCGGTTTCAAAGCGACTTCAAGCTCTACTTCAACAAAGCGTTGGAACGGTTCTCCGTCGAAGGCTGGGTGGAAATGGATAGCGAGCGATGCCGCCTCACGGTCGAAGGGATGCTCTTCCTGGACCACATCGTGGATCAGTTGGTGGATATGATCAACTGAAATGGAGCACTTAGATAGTGCCCATCCACAAATGGCCAATTTGCCCGATATCGGCGTTGTGCGAAAAATTTAATCCTCGGAATATCAAACATATGCCTGCGGTTAAATTTTTCG
>JBAQGR010000305.1:0-3054 GCA_049287895.1 Desulfatitalea sp. | reverse complement strand
TCTCGCAATTGGGTTGCCACAAGTTTTCGATCTATTTTCGTAAACGCTACATCGCCATTGCGGCCCTCGAATTCCTGGATCATTTTTTCCACATCATTGGTGATAGGCATGGGATCTCCTTTTATTTCTCGGTATCGATTATTGCCTTAGGCTTACTGCGCGACGCCCGGCGGTCAGATCTTCGCGTTGCGCTCCAGGCTCCAACCGGCCACTATGCTTCCGGATGGGCCGCCGCCGGCGCGGTTTTGGCGGATGTAGCGCCATTCGATCTTGCCGAAGGCGATCTCCACATCCTCAGACGGGAACGCTTCGCCGTAGGTGCCGCTGGTCTCGATGGAGCGGATCAGGCAATCGCTCAGTCGGTACTGCATGAAAGCCAATTTTTCCGTGCCGGCCCGGCAAAGTTCGATAAGGATCGTATCGATGTGGGTGCCGGCCGCGCAGGCCAGGGCCAGTTGGGGAGAAGCCAGGTCCAGCAACTTGGTCAAACCGAAGGCGTTGAAATTGGCCCGTCCTGCGCTGGCGCCACCCGAGCTGCTGGCGGTTTTGGAGATATTCTGGTGCACCCCCGTGAAATAGCAGATCAGTTCGATCCAGCCCGGGTGTTTGTGATCCGAGCTTTCCCCTTCAATGTCGTCAATTTTTACAAACACATCGAATGCCATGGTACGCTCCTCCATCTGCTTGCCAATATAAATAATGATCATTCGGGCCTTCCGGCCCGTTTGGCATAAACGTGTCCGCCGCGGTGCAATGGCGATTGGCCACATGGGCCCATCACCAGCGCGTCAGCCGAAGTTACTCTTTCTTATTAACTTTGAAGCCTATCGAAGCGCGGCCACAAGCGCTTGCGTTCAGATCCAGGTGCAGGCAACGTGCGGGATGATGCGGGAATATACTTGTGTGCCGCGAGATGCCGGCCATGGCGGCCGGTCGAATGGTGCTTTGGATATCTGACCAGGCGCTGGATGTCAATGACATTGATCAGCGTTTTTTGTGGGCTCGCCAGGATCTACGGTGCGGCTAGGGACATCCGGTCTTATATTGAAAACCTGTTTTTGAATTGAACTTTCGGGTGGACCTTTTTGGGCAGGATTGGACTATGGAACAGAGCATTCGCGTGCGCAACGCCCGCCAGAACAATCTGAAGGGCCTGGATCTGGATATTCCCCTGAACCGCATCACGGTGGTCACCGGCGTGAGCGGTTCGGGCAAGTCGTCGCTGGCTTTCGATACGCTCTACGCCGAAGGCCAGCGCCGCTACGTGGAAACCTTCTCGCCTTACGCCCGCCAGTTCATGGACCGCATGGACCGGCCCCAGGCCGACCGGATCCTGGGGGTGCCGCCGGCCATCGCCATCGACCGCAAGGACCCGGTGCGTACCTCGCGCTCCAGCGTGGGCACCATGACCGAGCTGACCGACTACGTGAAGCTGCTCTTTGCGCGCTTGGGGGTGCTCCACTGCCGGCAGTGCGGCCGGCCGGTACAGCCCGATGCGCCTGAGCAGATTTGGCACACCCTCATGGGGCAGGCGTCGGGGCAAAAGATGACCATCACCTTTCCTTACGAGGTGGGCGAAGATGAAAAGGCGGCCCGTAAGGAGTTGATGCGCCTGGGCTATGACCGGCTCTGGGTGGAGAACTCTGTTCAAGAGCTCAACGCCCAGCCGGTTGCACCTCATACCCGTTTGGAGGTGGTGGCCGACCGGACGATCCTCAAGGCCGACCAGCAGCAGCGTATCGTCGGCTCACTGGAGACGGCCCTGCGCCTGGGCCTTGGCCGGGTGGATGTCTGGATCAAGACCGGAGAGCGCCTGGCCTTTTCCAACCGGCGGCACTGCGCCCATTGCGACATCGCCTATGCACCGCCTTTGCCCAATCTCTTCTCGTTCAACAGCCCCCTGGGGGCCTGCGACAAATGCCGGGGCTTCGGTCGGGTTATCGATATGGACCTGGATCTGATCATTCCCGACCCGGGCCGCTCCCTGGCCCAAGGCGCCATCAAGCCGTTCGGAGGTCAAAAAGAGGCGCGTTTCGAATACCGGGATTTGAGCGAATTCTGCCTTCGCCGGCGCATCCCCATGGAGCGGCCGTTCAATGGACTGGCCGAAGAGCAACGCCAGGCCATTATTGATGGAGACAAGAAGTACTATGGCATCCGTGGTTATTTCCAGTGGCTGGAAGCCAGGACTTATAAGATGCACGTGCGGGTCTTTTTGTCGCGCTACCGCAGCTACGATATATGCCCGGCGTGCAACGGCGCGCGTTTTAAACCCGATACCCTGCTCTACCAGGTGGCCGGACGCACCATCGCCGAGCTGTACGCCTTGAACGTCGAGCAGGTTCTGCTTTTCTTCGAAACCCTGGGCGCCCAAGCGTGGGACGAGGCCACTCGCCTGGTTTTGGACGAGATCCTCAGCCGCCTGCACTTTCTCAAAGATGTGGGCTTGGGCTATCTGACCCTGGACCGCCAGTCGCGCACCCTGTCGGGCGGCGAGGTGCAACGCGTGGCCTTGGCTTCAGCCCTGGGCGCAGCGCTGGTCAACTCGCTCTACGTGCTGGACGAGCCGAGCATCGGTTTGCACCCAAGAGACAACCAGCGCCTGATCCGTATTCTGCAACGCTTGCGAGATCTGCCCAACACCATCGTGGTGGTCGAGCACGACCCGGCTATTATCCGCTCGGCCGATTATCTTCTGGATCTCGGCCCCAAGGCCGGCGGGCAGGGCGGCCAGGTGATGTACTTTGGTCCCGCCGGGGAAGTAAAGAATTCTCTGACCGGTCAATATCTTTCCGGCGAGCTGCGCATTCCCATGCCCGCCCAACGCCGAACTCCGCACCGAGGCCAGTGGTTGAAGGTCCGGGGCGCAGCCGAAAACAATCTACAAAACATCGACGTAGCCATTCCTCTGGGGTTGATGGTGTGCTTGACCGGCGTGAGCGGCTCGGGCAAATCCACCCTGGCCGAAGAGATTCTCTACAAAGGTCTCAAACGCATGCACGGCGAGGGCGAAGGCCGGCCGGGCCGTTTCAAGGCGATCGAGGGCAGCCAGCG
>JBAQGR010000304.1:0-1977 GCA_049287895.1 Desulfatitalea sp. | reverse complement strand
GCGACCATGCCGGTAATTACCGCCAGTGGGCGGCCGAGTTCCGCCTGAACCAATTTCCGGGAGTGGCGGCCCTGCTCGAATCGGCCGCCGAATTGACCCTGCATATCAATCATACCCTCGCTGAGGCGGCTGAATTGGTTTCGTCCGCCAAGGATGAAGATTAAGGCCCCCAAGACTGCATGGGCGTCATGACGGACGCCGCTCTCAGACGGCGCAGTGGCGCAATAGGTCGAGTCTTGAGCAGTCGTTGCTCAAATGCAGGGTCACCCGGCTGCCTGGTTGGGCCAGGCCGACGGCCACTCCATTCAGGTCAACAATCTTTTGAATACGGTCCGGGATGGGCGGTCCCTTGGGGTGCACGATTTCAACGCCATCCCCCGAACGAATCTGGTTGCGCACCTCCACATGGGCCTTGTTGGCGCCGGCCGCGAACAGCACTTTGGCCGCGAGCGGGTTGGGAGCAGCCGTCGGCGACTGATATTGTGGCAGCGTCTCGTCAGGGTCATCCAAATAAAAACCGGTGCAATAACCCCGACTGGTGATCTTGTCCAGTTCCTGTTGCCAGTGGGCAGCCGGAGCGAATTGCTCCGGCGCCTCATAATAGTGATCGATGGCTTCGCGGTACACTTTGACGGCCGTGGCGGTATAATGAATGCTTTTCATGCGGCCTTCGATCTTGAGAGATCCGACCCCGCTTCGGATCATGGCCGGAAGGTGCGCCAGCATGCACAGATCTTTGGAATTGAAAAGATAGGTTCCCCGGCCATCCTCCCCGACGGGGAAATATTGTCCCGGACGGGTCTCTTCCACCACCGCGTATTGAAAGCGGCACGGTTGGCAGCATTCGCCTTGATTTCCGGAGCGATGGGCCATGAAACTGCTCAATAGACAGCGGCCCGAATAGGAGATGCACATGGCCCCATGGACAAAGGCCTCGATCTCCACGGGGCACGCTTGGGCGATCTCGCCAATCTCCGTCAGATGCAGCTCCCGGGCCACATTGATCCGCTGGACGCCCTGCTCGTACCAGAATTGGGCCGCGGCCGCATTTGTGGTATTGGCCTGGGTGCTCAGGTGGATGGGGATGGATGGTGCAATGCGGCGGACCAGGCGGACAACTGCCGGGTCGGCGGCGATGACCGCGTCCGGAGACAGAGCCGTTAATTGCCGCAGATATGCTTCGATGGCCGGCAGATCCTGATTGCGCGCAAAGATGTTGACGGCCACATAGAGTTTGACCTGGGCCGCGTGGGCCATGCCAATGGCCGTGCGCATTTCATCCAGGGTGAAATTGTCGGCGAAGTTGCGCAGGCTGAACGCCTTGCCGGCCAGGTAGACCGCATCGGCGCCATAGTGCAGCGCGATCTCCAGTTTTTCCATGTTGCCGGCCGGCGCCAGCAGCTCCACGCGGCGATCCTTTGTCACACCCATGCTGTCAGCGCTCCTCGTACGGTCGCATCGGCGGTTCTTCCACATGGCCGGTATCCATCATGGCGACCAGGCAGGGCAGCGAATCCCTGAGCCGTTCAAAGGAGAAGATCTCCAGCGAGAGCGATCCCTGGAAGCTTTGGAGAAATCGTTGCAGGATCGTTCGTGCCCCCGGCGCGAGCCGGTCCAAAGAGAGATGATCCTTGCCATCGGTTACACCATGCAGGTGACATATCGTGATGCGTCGGGCGAAGAGATCCAGCACCGCCTGAAGATCGAAGCCATAGAGCACGATGTGACCTGCATCCACGCAGACGGCCAGATCCAATGGGTCGACGAGCGGTGCGAACCACGCGGGGGGATAATCGAGGGTTTCGATGGAGATGCGCCGGGGGTCAATGCCCGCGGCTTTCAGCAATGCAGTCAGGCTGCCATGAGTCCGGGCGCGCCAATCCTGCACGCTCGATGGACTGCGATCCTTATCGCCATAGGTCAAATGCAAGGTGTGGGTGGTCGGTGACAAAGGTCGCACCCGTTCTATGGCCGCGG
>JBAQGR010000303.1:0-2301 GCA_049287895.1 Desulfatitalea sp. | reverse complement strand
CGGGTATCGATGTGGGCGACATCGCCGAAAAGGCCGAAGTGCTCGGCCTGGGCCAGTCGCTGGTTTACTCGATCCAGCAAAGCGGCGTGCCCATGATGCTGGTCGTTCTGCGCAAAGGCACGGCCGCGGCCCACTACGTCATGGGGGGGCCGACGGCCAACCGCCAGAATGCTTTTACGTTAGGCACCGCCACCACCGAAATCTACGTCATGCACGGCGAGACCGCCGCGGCCGCGAGCTTCTCCCGGCGCCTGGTCAAAGAGAAGGCCGCCGGCAAGCCGCTCAAACCGGTCATCGACAAGATGAACGACATGGTCAAGGAGTATTACGACAATTCCCGTCCGATCTACTGCGCCCGCATGGGCATGGTGGACGAAATTGCACGCATGACCGACCTGCGTAAATACTTGCGCGCCTTTGCCGGCGCGGCTTACCAGAACCCCAAATCGATCTGCCCGCATCATCAGATGCTGCTGCCGCGCGTGATCAAAGGATAGGCGGCCCTCAGCCCAGCTCCTCGATGGCCTGCACCAGCGCATCGAGCCGCTTGGCCGAAACCGGAGACAGCGTCTTGATCTCAGGGGCGAAGATGGAGATCTTGTACTCCTCGATCATCCAGAAGAAATCTTCGATGGTTCGGCGTTTTTCGGCGCTGCTCTGGGGGATCAGACTCTGGGTCAGCTTTTCCAACTGGCTTTCGTAGACCGCAGCTCGCTGGGCCTTGCTTCGGTCTTTTTCCAGGTCGACGGCGGCCCGCTGGGAGCGCTGAACCAGGGCCCGAATGTAGCGCGGCAGCTGTTGCAGGCGGTCGGCGCCATACAGCGCAATGAAGTTGTCCGGTACCAGGCGCTGCAGGCGGGTGCGCAGATCATTTAATAGCTGATGCAGCGCGCCGTTGCCGGGGTGGGCCTTTTCCAACTCCGCGAAAGCCATGCGGCCGGTCTGATAGGTCTCTAATACTTCCAATAGATGCTGGCGATGGGACTGGCCCCAGGCGCCGATGTTCTCCTGGTGCACGCGTTCCAGCAACGCCTCGAAATCGGCGGCCGTGCTGATATCGTGGGTCAGCTGGTCGTCCAGCACGCGCTCGACCAATTGCGCCTCCAGGGCCGGACGCCCGCCGAAGTAGCGGCACTGGGCGTCGCAGGTATAGGGCAGGGCCAGGTTCTTGCGCAGGAATTTGATTTCTGCTCCCAAACGTTGCGCCAGCAGGCCCCGAACGCCCTTGGGGTGCGCCCGGCGGGCCATGGCGATATCGGCAAAAGCAGTCAGCACGACGCTTGGGCCACGTGCTTCCAGGGCCGGGTAAGCGGTCCACTGGCGGTTGCCGGCGCCTTTGAGCACGACGGTTTCCGGCAGCGTTTCAAAATCCCACTCTTTGATCGGCGCGCGCTCCCAGCTCCGGCGGGCCTTTTCGAATTCTTCCGAAGTACTTGGCCCTTCAGTGCTTTGCAGCACCGCCGGGTCACGGTCCGCGCGTACGATACGGCCATCGTCGTCGGTGACGGCGATGCGCATGCGCAGATAGTCCGGCAATTGGCTTTCATTCCAGGCTGCGGCTGGAATCATCACCCCCCAGTGCTCACGGATGAAACGGCTCAACGCCGTGTTCAGGCCGATGTGGGGCTGGACCGGCATTTGCGCCACGATCGTTTGCACCGTATCGTTGACCGGTACCAGCTGCTTGCGCAGCTCTTTGGGCAGGGCCTTGATCAGGGCCGCAATCTTCTCCTTGAGCAGTCCGGGCACCAGCCACTGGAATGCTTCCGAAGGCACGGCCCCCGCGGTACGCGCCGAAACACGCACGGTGATGCCGTCGCTCTCTTCGCCCGGCGCAAAGCGGTAGTCGCAGGTCAGGGGCTGGCCGTCCGCGTCGATGCGGTCCGGATACTGGGCCAGGGCCTGGTCATCGGGGCGATTGGCCAGCAGATCCTCTTCTTTCAGGCGCAGAAACGCATCATCGCCGGCCTGGGCGATCTTCATCTTCAAGCCGCGCAGATCATACACCGGGTCCAGCCGGGCGTGGTAGAACTCGAACAAACGCTGCGGGTCCACCAGCAGATCCTTGCGCCGCAGCCGGTCCTGCATCTCTTCGACCTGGGCGACCATGCGCTGGTTGTGCTGCATGAACGGCAGGGACCGGGCCACATCGCCTTCCACGAGCGCCCGCCAAATGAAGATCTCGGTGGCCTCGTCCGGGTGGCTCGGACCGTAAGGCCGCGGCCGGCGGTCGATGATCAGGCCGTAGAGGCTCACCTGCTCGGTGGCCACCACGGCTTCGCGCCGGCGCTCCCAGTGGGG
>JBAQGR010000302.1:0-19290 GCA_049287895.1 Desulfatitalea sp. | reverse complement strand
GCCCAGGCCATTGCCCGCCAAGGGGTCTTAGCAGGATGGGTGTTGACCAGCGACCGGCTCTTGCGTTGCGGTCGGGACGAAACACGCCTGGCCCCACCGATCCGCGTTCATGGCGTCCGCTACGCCTTTGATCCCCTGGACGCCAACACCTTTTGGTGGAACGAGCGCTGACATGCCGCGTCGCCACGCACTGATTGCTTGTCTACTGCTTCTTGCCGGTCTGGGCATGCCGATGGCGGTCTGCGCGAGCACGCCGTTGGTGATCGATCCCGGACATCAGTTCCAATTCGCGGAACAGCTTTACGCCGAGGGCCAGTTCCAGCGCGCCGCCGAGGAGTATGAGCGTTTTGCCTTCTTCTTTCCGGACGATCCCCACCGGCGCCCTGCCCTATTCAAGTCCGGCCAGGCCTTTTACCGGTCGGGTGACGGCGCCGCGGCATTGCAACGCTTCAACGGGCTGATCGAAGGGGGTCCCATAGACCCTGTCGCCGTGGATGCCTATTTCATGAGCGCCGAATGCCAACTGATGCTCGGCAACCCCAACCAGGCGGTTCTGACGTTACAAAGCCTGATCACCCTGAGCGAAGATACCGCCTTGCAAGACCGTGCCTATCTGCGTATCGGCTGGATTCACATCGACCAGATGGATTGGGCCGGCGCGCAACGCGCCTTCCAGCGCATCTCGGCCGAAGGTCGGCTGCGTCACCGCATCGATGCATTTCAAGCCGAACTGACCCAAAGCGACCACCTACCCCAGAAAAACCCGACTCTGGCCGGAACGCTCTCCATCGTGCCAGGGGCCGGACAGCTTTACTGCGGCCGTTACGAGGATGCCCTGGCCGCCCTGGTGGTCAACGGCGGTCTCTTTTGGGCGGCCTACGAATCGTTCGACCATGATTTAAATGCCTTGGGCGGGCTGCTGACCCTTGCGGGCCTTGGGTTTTATGCCGGCAACATCTACGGGGCGGTTACTGATGCGCACAAGTACAACCAGACCCAAAAACAGAGTTTTGTGGATCATCTCAAACACCAGGTGAGCTTCGGCATCGGGACAGGCCATTCGTCGAATCGACGGGACTCGTCGGAAAGCCTTCTCGTTCAATTTCGCATTAACTTCTGAGTCGAAGAAATGCCGTGCTGAAACGAATTGCCAAAACCCTTCTGCTGATGGCGGTTTTCATGGCAGCAGCGGCCATCAGCACCTATCTGACAGTGCACTTGCTGATCCGCGGGGAAGATACGGTGGTCGTGCCGGATCTGGTAGGCAAGGAGGTGGTCCTGACTCTGGAGCGGCTCTCCGACCTCGGGCTGAACACCAAGGTCAAAGGATCGGAGTATAGCGTCTCGGTACCGAAGCACCGCGTCATCTCCCAAGATCCCGAACCGGGCAGCGAAATCAAACGCGGACGCGACGTACGCATCATCATCTCCAAGGGCGCGCAGACGGTGGTAATGCCCAATCTAATCGGGATGGGGCTTGCCCAGGCACGTATCTTTCTGACAGATAACGACCTGCGCCCGGGGCAGCTAAGCTACACTTACGATAAGGCCGCGTCCAAAGAGGAGATCTTGTCCCAGTACCCACTTGCAGGGAACATGGGCCTGCGCGGGAAGGCCGTCGATCTGCTGGTCAGCGCCGGTCCGGCCCCCAGGTCCATCCTCATGGTAGCCCTCAGGGGTCTGGGATTCAATCAGGCCACCGAAATCATTGAAAGGCACCATTTGACAACCGGCGCAATTCGATCTATTCGGGATAGTGCGCTTGCGGACGATACTGTAGTGGAACACAGGCCGGCCGCCGGATATCCAGTGCTCGTGGGCAGCGCCGTGGAATTCAGCGTCAATCGTCTCGCAACGTCGGCCTCCAACGGCCGGCAAGAGAAGGTGGCGCTCTTTCGCCACCGCACGGCCCAAGGTTTTCTGAAACAGCATGTGCGTGTCCGGCTCAACCGTCCGATGGCTGCCGTAGAGTTACTTGATGACTTTATCAGACCCGGCAGGGAGATCTGGCTACTGGTGCCCAGGGACGAACCGGCCACGCTGTTTTTGTACGTCGATGACGAGCTCGTCGATACCACCCATTATGAATAGTCGCAGGAGTCATTTCAATGCCGCTGATCGCCCCCTCCATTCTCTCCGCTGATTTTTCGCAACTGGGCAATGAGATCCGCGCCGTGGAAAAAGCCGGCGCGGATTGGATTCATGTCGATGTCATGGACGGCCACTTTGTCCCCAACATCACCATAGGGCCATTAGTGGTCGAGGCGGTGCGCCGTTCGACGACGCTGCCCGTGGATGTTCACTTGATGATCAAAAATCCAGATGCCTACATCGAAGCATTTGTTAAAGCCGGTGCCGATATCATCACCGTGCATGTGGAGACCTGCCCTCATTTGCATCGCAGTATCCATCTGATCAAAGAAAAGGGGGCCAAGGCCGGGGCCGTACTCAACCCGGCCACACCGCTCTCCGCGTTGGAATGGCTGCTCGCGGACCTGGATGTGGTGCTGATCATGAGTGTGAATCCCGGATTCGGTGGACAGGAATTCATCGTCAGCAGCCTGGAGAAAATCCGCCGCCTGCGTGCACTCATCAACGACCGGGGATTGAAAACACTGATTGAGATCGATGGTGGCGTCAACAGCAGCACCGTCGCCGACGTCGTTCGGGCCGGGGCCGACGTGCTGGTGGCCGGATCGGCTGTTTTCGGCAGCCGCGATTATGCACAGACCATCGCGCGGTTAAAATCGAGTGTCTTGGAGGAGTAATGGGGAAAACAAAAAAGAGTGCGCCGCGGGTGCTGGTGGTTCACGGCCCCAATCTGAACCTGCTTGGGCTACGCGAGCCGGAAGTGTACGGCCGAACCCGCCTGGCGGATATCGATGCCCGGCTGGCGGCCCTGGGCCGCCAATGGGGTCTTGACGTCACTACCTTTCAATCCAACCATGAGGGAGCCATCGTCGACAAGATTCAGGCGTCGGTGGGAAAAATCGACGGGCTTATCATCAATCCGGCGGCCTATACCCATACCAGCATCGCCATTCGCGATGCCATCGTCGTACTTTCGGTGCCCATCATCGAGGTCCACATCTCCAACGTCCACAAACGCGAAGCGTTCCGCCACCGATCCTTGCTGGCCGATGTGATTACGGGGCAGATTGTCGGGCTGGGGGTCAATGGCTACTACCTCGCTTTGCGAGCCCTGGCCGATATGGTGGGGGCAACCCCACCGTCTTGACCGCTTGCACGAACGCGCAACGTGCTCAAATTTTCCGCACGTGGGCTGCTTCCTGACCGCGTTTGGTGACGGCGACTTCGAAAATCACCTTGTCACCGGGTGCCAGCGAGCGAAATCCTTCCATTTCAATGGCACTATGGTGGACGAAGTAGAAATCCCCTTCGTCCGTTTCGATGAACCCATACCCCTGCTCGTCGTTGAAGGAACGGACGATCCCCACTGCCATAGGTCGTTCTCCCTTGGTCCCGATGGATGTACATAGCCAAGCGGATACAATCCAAAATTTATTTTTTACCCTTATCAGTTTTCCGAACCGGGCTCAAGGGGACTCTCCGGCACCAATTGGTTCAGTTCGCAAAAGCGATACCCATGGCGAAGCTCACTGATTCTGATCTTTTTTCCAATAGGGGTTGATCAAATCCTCGAAAATGGTCATGGCGGCCGCGGCTCCCTGGCCGGTGGCCGTAACGATCTGTTTATAGCCTCCCTCCACGTCGCCGGCCGAATAGATACCAGAGATGTTGGTCCGATGGAATGCATCGTGCTGGATGTAGCCCTCGTCGTTCAAGGCGACACCGATTTTCCGGGCCAGGCCATTGGCGGGCTGATACCCGATGGCGATAAAAACGCCGTCCACCGCCATGTCGCTGGACCTTCCTGTTTTGGTGTTCTGCAAGCGCACGCGTTGGACACGTTCTTTGCCTTCGATGGCTTTGATCTCGGTGTCCCACACGATGGGGATGCCGTTGGTCGGCAGTTGATTGGCCAGCACATCCTGGGCGCGCAGCTTGTCCCGACGATGCACCAAGGTCACATCCACGCCCATGTGCTTGAGGTAAAGTGCTTCGGTGACCGCGGAATTACCACCACCCACCATGATCACCTTGCGCCCTTTAAAGAGCGGCCCGTCGCAGGTAGCACAATAACTGACCCCGCGCCCTGAGAATTGCTGTTCTCCGGGCGCACCCAGGTGACTATGGGTGGCACCCGTGGCCAGCAATAGGGTGCGGGTCAAAAACCTGCGTCGCGTGGTGGTCACTTCGATGGGGTCGCCCGGTCGGACATCGAGCACCTCTTCGCCCTGGAAGATTTGCACGTATTGCAGGGCATGACTCACCATGATGTCCACCAGGGTTTTGCCGCCCACCTGGGAAAAACCAGGGTAGTTCTCCACGATGGGGGTCAACGCCACCTGACCGCCCAAAGCGTCGCGTTCGATCACCGCCGTTCGCAAACCACTGCGCACCGTATAGATACCGGCAGTCAATCCGGCCGGTCCGCCGCCCACGATCACCACATCCGTCTGCACCACCTTATCCGTGCTTTCGGGTATGAAAATGGTCTGGGGTGCCAGCTTGACCAGAGACGATAGAAAAACCTCCTCCTGCTGCGCCCCCTGCCCGATCAACACATCGTTGGCGAAGGCCTGGGGCACGCTTTGGGCGCCATACTTATCAGCCAGATCGGGCCGGCACTGGATATCGATAATTTCAAGAGAGATCAACTCCGGTCGCTCGATGGCGACTTTCAGCCCGTTGACCACCTCCTGGGGGCAGTAGGGACAGGTCGGGCTGACAAATATCTTCACCTGCCGCGGTCCATCCAATCTTTCGATCACTTTGAGGGATTGGTCGCTCAGATCGCTCTTTCCACCGCCGATGAGCAACATCGCTTCCAGAAACGAACGGCCCTCCTCGCCCATGGGAGCCCCCAGCCAACGGATATTGTAGTGATTCGGATCGATCAACAGGGTGGGTGAGCTGTCTACTTTATATTTGGCGGCCAGTTCGTGATCCAGGGAGTACTCCTTGAGGGTGATTTTATCCGTCAATCCCCTGAAGGCGCGTACCACCTGACGACATGCATCCGCGAAGACATCTTCCTTGCCGCGGTGGGCGAACAACACAAGGGGAATTTCTTTGGAAAACGACGCAAAGGTCTGCTGTAACTGTTTAAGAAAGGCCTGTTGCGATTTTTGGGCTGCGTCCTCGGTGTGCTCCAATCCCAATGCCATGTTTAAACTCCTTCCGTTTTCAAAGAGTTGGTATTTTTGAAATCGCTTTAAGATGCGATTCACCGGCCTCCTTGTCAACCCGGAGGAGCCGGACCCTGTCCGATGCGCTGCGGATGCGAGACTCAGACCATCACCATTTTGGGGCATTGCATTTTGATACAAAATGTCGCAGGATAAAATACATGAACGCAGCACAAGATCAGCTATCGCCGCATGTCCGCGTCGTCACCATCGGCGGCGGCAGCGGCCAATTCGCCCTATTGTCGGGTTTGCGGGAGATGGAGGGCATCCTCGTCACCGCCGTGGTGTCGATGATGGACAGCGGCGGCAGCACCGGCCGCCTGCGCGATGAGCTCGGCACTCTGCCGCCCGGCGATATTCTTAAATGCGTCGTCGCCCTTTCACCCCATCATACGTTCGCACGGGTTATTCTTCAAAAACGGTTCGAAAAGGACCAGCGCCTGATCGGTCACAATGCCGGCAATATGCTGCTGACGATGCTCTCGCGCTATACCGGAAGCTTTCCTTCGGGCGTCGCAGCCCTATGCGAAATTTTAGAGGCCAAAGGCACCATCTTGCCGGTGACCACCGATCAGGCCACCTTGGTGGCCGAACTCACCGACGGTTCACGCATTTTCGGCGAGCAGGCCATCGACATGCCGCGCGGCCACCAACGCGAAAAAATCAGAGATGTCTTCCTGGTGCCCCACCATAGCGATACCATCCATGTCTACCCGCCGGTGATCGATGCCATCGCCAACGCCGATTATATTCTGGCCGGCCCAGGCGACCTTTTTACCAGCATCATCCCCAACCTGATCGTGCCGGGTGTTGCCGATGCGTTGCGCGCCAGCCGCGCCGGCGTAGTGTACATCATGAATCTGATGACCAAATACGGGGAGACCCACAACTTCGGCGCCATCGATTTTGTCGAGCGCCTGGAAGCATACCTGGGAAGAAAAGTGGATGGCATCGTATACAACAACAGGCTGCCGGGCGAAGAGGTTTGCCGCATGTACCAAGCCCAAAAATCGGAATGCGTCACGCTCGATCCCAACAACTCCTACTGGGTCGGGCGCAAGGTCTTTGCCGGAGATCTTCTGGAAACCGATGGCATCATACTGCGCCATCACCCGCGAAAATTGGCAGCCTTGCTCCAATCGATCTTTTTTGAGGAGGGCGCGGAATGAATCGATCTCGGCATCACGCAAGCCGCTCGCCGCGATCCTTCAACGCGAAGAAAATCTCGGCCCAGCGCAAATCTTCGGGGGTCGTAATTTTGATATTGGCGCGGTCGCCGAGGATGGTGTGGACCGCCACGCCCATGCGTTCCACCAGCGATGCGTCGTCGGTGGCCTGCCAGCCCTCTTGCAGCGCCCGGCGGTGGGCTTCGCGGATCAACGCCAATCGAAAGCCCTGGGGGGTTTGAGCCATCTGCAAGCCTTCGCGCGGTACGGTCCGGGTGATGACGCCGGCGGCATCGGTCTGTTTGAGTGTGTCGCTGACCTCAACGGCGGGAATACACGCCTCCCAGCGCTGGACACCCTGTATGCAGGCGGCGATCAGTCGCGGGAACACCAGAGGCCGCACGCCATCGTGGATCAGCACGATTCCCTGGTCATCATCTATGCGTTGAAGACCATTGCGCACCGAATCCTGGCGACGCGCACCGCCCGGCACCAGAAGCATATCCGTAGAGATTTGCGCGCCGGCCACGATGCGTTGCCGGCAGTATTCGATCTCTTCACCGGGCACTACCAGCACGATGCGCTCCACGTCAGGGCTGGCGTCGAACGCCTTGAGGGTGTGCACCAGAATGGGTTGACCGGCCAGGGCCAAATACTGCTTGCGTTGGGTTGCCCCCATGCGTATGCCCTGCCCGGCAGCGACGATCAATGCGGCTATCATCGCAGGTACTTGAGCTCTCTGGGCAAAGGCACGCCCTTGCCGATTGTGTCCTCACCGTAGTTGACACCGGCCAGGATCTGGATATCGTTCAACGCCCGGATGTCGCCTTCGAAGACGACCTGGGTGATATTCTCCTTTTGAATCTTTCCGCCGGCCCACTGGATGTCCAGCACACTGCTGGCATCGAAGCGGTCTTCGCCGATCACCAGCTCCACCTGGCCGCCGTAGTACTGCACGATCTTGGCCACCAGCAGGCTGGGTCGGCTGTGGAAGCCCAACTTGACCGGAATGCCCACCTGGATGCGCCCGCGTTCGATGTTCTCGTTCAAAATCTCGCGGGCCAAATCCTTGCCGGTGCTCAAATAGTGGCAGGCGTAGTACAATCCGTAGTTTACGGTATATCCCAGGAGTTGCTCCGGATCGATCAGCGAAGATAGGCGGTCCTGCACCCGCTTGTACGTATTCTTGTATCCGGCCTCGTGCAGGTGACGTTCGTAAAAATGAAGCAGCCGCCCCATCATTTGGAGCAAATGAAAGACGACCGAAAAATAGCTGCGCAGGTTTTTGAGCTTGCGATCGCCGAAGCGAAAGCCGCCGTGGATGACGTAGGTATCGAAAGAGGATTGCAGGTTGTGCAACACCATCTCGAAGCGCCGGATCTCCACTTCATTGACTTGGGCGGGCACCAGGCGGCGGATCTCCTCGGTGCTGTATGGTTCGTAAAATCCCAACGGATCGAAGCGCGTCGAGATGCTTAAAAATTCACTGGCGATCTTGACGATATGCTTCTTCTGGAGGTCTTTGGCCTCATCGTCGATGCTATAGGGCAGCATTTCGCCGGTGGTGGTGCCGGGAAAATCCTCCTGGCCGAAGGTGCTCTCGGGTATGGGGATGCCCAACCGTTGCGCCTCGGCGATGATCACCGGCGCCAGCTTCATAAGGCAAGAGTTGAGAAATGCCGCGGCGTGCAGACCGGCGGCGCGAAATTCTTCACTTTCGGGCAGCTCATAAAAGACGATCCGGTTGGCGATATGCTTCTGGGAGTAGGCCCCCAGGCTCAAATGGCGGACGGCGGCGGCCAGTTCCCTGTACAAATACCACTCTTCGTTGTTCTTAGCGCCGTGAAAGTCCAGGAAATCTTCCAACACCTGGGAGGCGGAAACCAGCTCCGAATAGAGTTTTTTGGTGAAGTAATGAGCCGGCAGCGAACCGCCGGATAGATAGACGCAGCATTTCAAATAGTCGTGGGAGAAAAGTCGCACCTTATCGGCGAACGAAATCTCACAATAACCGTCATCGTCGGACTTATAGGGTTCCATTTACATCATGTCTTTTTGGGTGTCGTGAATAATGCGGTCGATCTTTTGGCGCAGGCTGACCGGCAGCCCTTCGATGTCCACGTTGAGAAAGCCGCGCACAATCATGGAGATGGCCTCTTCTTCGTCCACACCGCGAGCCATCAGATATTCAATCTCCCCCTGGTCGATCTTGCCCACCGCGGCTTCATGGGACATCTCGACGCCGGGAACGGTTCCGCTCAGTTCGGGAATCGCCCGCATCAACCCCTCTTTGAGGATCAACCCCTTGCACTCCAAATGGGCCTTGACTCCCGGGCAGGTGCCGATCAATTCACCGCGCGCCACGATGGTGCCGCCGGCGGCGATAGCCCGCGAAATGATCTCGGCCCGTGTGCCCGGGGCGCTTAGAATCACGCGTGAGCCCACATCCAGGGTGCAGCCTTGACCGGCCACCAGCACGCTGTTGAAACGGGCTACGGCCCCTTCACCGGCCAGGAGGGTCGTGGGAAACATCTGCAGGGAGCCCACCGGCTTCAAGGAGATGTAGTTGGAGACGAACACACCGCCCGCTTCCACGTGCACGACGGTACGCGGCCGAACATTGACCTGTCGGCCCCAATCGTGAATCATCGTAAAATAGAGCTGGGCCCCTTTCTTGACGTAAAATTCCGAAACGCCCACGTGCAACCCGGAGACGAGATGGGGCGCGGTGGCGCAGCCAGTGATGATCTGCACGCTCGAGCCCTCTTCGGCGATCACCACGTTATGCACGTTTTGCGAAAATCCCTCTTTCGCGATGTAAAGGCAGGATTGGACCGGTTGTGGCACGTGCACCCCCGGCGCCGAACGGATGAAATAGCCTTCGTGAGGATCGCTTTTGGCTCTGGCGGTAAACGCATCCTTGTCCGGATCGATGTGGCGCCACAGGTAGTCGGCGAGCCACGGATAGGTGCCCTGAGCCTGGGAAATGGACATCACCGTAACCCCCTCCTGGCTGGAGTGGGAGTGGATCACCGACCGGTCTTTCTGGATGAAAGTCCCCGCACGGGCAGTTTCCGCGGTATCGACGCCCACATCCAGGAACTTGGCGCTGTCACCGGCCGCGATGTCGGAGAGCCGCGTCACATAACCGTGGTTTTCGGCCTTGGCGTGATATTGGCTCAAATCGATGCCGCCGGCATCTTTGGTCAGATCTTGATTTCCATTGCGCATCGCACACACTCCTCGTAACCGAATTCACCGATCCATTTCAGGATCTCGCGGGCATTGCGCGAGCAGCACAGATGGCCGTTGAAAAGGACCTGCCCTTTATCGGCGGTGATGTAGTCCAGAATATGCCCGGTGTGGGTGATGATCAGGGCCGATTTGCTCTCATCCGCTACGATCTGGCGATGGGATTTGCCTTTGGCGTATTTGATGCCGCGATGCAGCAGCGTATTGATGGTTTCACCAATCAACACCATGTTTTCCAGATCCACGCCCGATTCGGGTTCGTCGAGCAGGATCAGGTCCGGGTCCTGGGCCATCAGTTGCAGCAATTCACTGCGCTTGATCTCGCCGCCGGAAAACTTGTGGTTGACGTCGCGATCTAAAAAGGCAGCGAAATTGACCTCCTGGGCCAGCTGTTCGATATCCACCGACCGTCCGCTGTGCTTGGCGCACACTTCGACCAGATTGCGGGTTTTGAGGCCCTGGACAGTGGGCGGCCGCTGCACCGAGACGCCGATGCCCAGCCTGGCCCGCTCATGGATGGGCATGTGGGTGATATCGTGCCCTTTGAAGGTGATTTTACCGTGGGTAACGGTGTAGCCCGAAAAGCCCATGATGGTCATCATCAGGCTGGTTTTACCCGAGCCATTGGGACCAAAGAGAATGTGCGTTTCGCCGCGGGGAATCTCCATATTCACATTGTTGAGAATCGTTCTCCCGCCGACCTCCACCTGGAGTTCTTCGATGGTTAGCATGCCTTTACCTTATTAAATTATGAATACTGATGGACCCGATGAACCGGAATCCCAACGCATTAAGCAAAAAAACGGCCGGAGCAGGCCGTAAGCCGAATTCTGTTTCCCGGAGCGGTTACCCGCCACCGGGACGGCGACCATTCCTCTAGGATGTCGGTTGCCCGACACCTCATGCGACCTACCCGGGAGCTTGGACGGGCCGCCCTCAAGCACTCCCCTATTTGGTCTTGCACCGGGTGGGGTTTACCTAGCTTCCCCGGTCACCCGGAGAACTGGTGCGCTCTTACCGCACCGTTTCACCCTTACCCCGCCGTGGGGCGGGGCGGTTTGCTTTCTGTTGCACTTGCCTTCGCGTCACCGCGACTCCACGTTATGGAGCACCCTGCCCTATGGTGTTCGGACTTTCCTCCGATCCGGCGATAGCCGATCCGGCGATCGCCTGGCCTGCTCCGGCCGAAAATATAACTCGCTCAATTACCTTCGATAACTGCCTTGGGATAGATGATCCGTTGGCAATTGGGGCACATGCTCATGCTCTCCAGACGCAGCAACTCGATAAAGAATTGGGGCGGAATATTCATGCGGCACACCTGGCAGACAGCATCGATTACCGCGGCCACGGCGACCCCCTTGCCTTGATGCTTGGCCCGGCTGTACATCTTCTGCATTTTGGGCTCCAGCTCGGCCCAGATCTCGTCCCGTTCCTGATTCAGGGCTGCCAACTCCTGGGTTTGGGCCTCGGCCTCGGTGCGAATGAGCGTTTGTTGCGCTGCGATCTCCCGCGCCATGTCGGTTCGATCAGCCTTCAGCACAGCCAACTGCTTTTCAGCCGCCTCGATGTGATCCAGCGCTTCGATCATCCGGTCTTCGATGGCGCTCTTCTTCACTCTAAGGTCATCCATCTCTTTGAGCATGCTCTGATACTCTTTGTTGGTTTTGACCGAACTCAGTTTGCTGTCGCTCTTGACGATTCCCGAGTCGATGCTCTTGGTCTCGGTCTCATCGGCACGGTATTGTTTTTTCAGAGCGTCCAGTTGCAGTTGCCCTTCGGCCACCTGCTGCTCCACGGTAGTCAACTGCTGCGTGAGAGCATCAATGCGCTGCCCCACGCAGGCCAGTTTTTTTTCGATGGCCTCCCGGGCAGCATCGGTACGCTGCAAGATCGCCAAGGTGACCAGACTCTTTTTGATGCTCTCGTTCATCGCCCCATCGCTTTCATCGCAACATGAATGGATCGCGTTCCAATCGGCAAGGTTCGACGGAGACTCGCCATCCATGGTCCTGGATGGCATCGTGCACCTGGGCGACCAACGCGTCGATCACCAAATATTCCGAAGCAAAGTGCCCCACGTCGATGAGCGCCCGTCCGGCATCCTCCACGGTCCGGGCCGCATGGTAATGCAAATCGCCGCTGATGTAAACCTGGGCATCGGTATCGAGAAAAGCATCCAGCAGGCTCGATCCGCTGCCCGAACAGACCGCCGCCCGCCGTACCTCCATGCACAGATCTCCAGCCACCTTGACGGCCGACAGATTCAATCGCGTTTTAATGCGCGTTATCAAGGCGTCGAGAGCCAAGGGCGCATCCAAGGCGCCGACCCGCCCCATGCCCAGGCGTCGTCCGCTATCGGATGGTTGCAGCGCGACCATATTGGGCACCAGCGGCGCGAGTTTCTTGAGTCCGATGGTGCGGGCCAGGATGGTGTTCACACCCTCTCTGGCGCTGTCCAAATTGGTATGGGCTGAGTAGATCGCCATGCGTGCGGCCAGGGCAGTCTCGATGATTCCACCTTGCGGAGTTTGTACATCGATGGAACGCAGCGGCCTGAAGAGCAGTGGATGGTGCGTGATGACCAGATCGACCTTTTGGGCCGCGGCAGCCCGCACCACATCGGGCAGCGGATCGAGGGCGACCCAGATCTTTTTCACCGGCCACTGGACGGAGCCCACCTGCAGGCCACAGTTGTCCCACTCTTCGGCCAAATAGGGCGGCGCCAAGCGCTCCATCAGTTGGACGATGTCAGCGACGCAACACCCTGTTGCTGCCTTGCCTTTCATCGCGACCATCCTTTTCGGCACAGGCTCTATACCATTTCATGGTTTGATTGCAACGACATATTCAAAGAAGCGGCGACGCCCAGACAGATGCCTTCCATCAGAAAAAAAAGGCGTGGTGTTTCGAAAAACCACGCCTTGAATCGTCATTTTTTTCTGCCACCGGCGCCGGCTTATCGTGACGGCCGGGAAAAGGAAGTGGGCCCACCTGGGCTCGAACCAGGGACCGACCGGTTATGAGCCGGTGGCTCTACCAACTGAGCTATGGGCCCGTCAACGCCGCAGGCCTCTATTATCGACCGCGGCCGGCTTTGTCAATTTGATAAATAGTGTCCATCCATAAATGGCCAATTTGCCCGATATCTGTGTTGCGCGAAAAATTTAATCCTCGGAATATCAACCATATGCCTGCGGTTAAATTTTTCGCGCGCCTTGATCTCGACCCAATTTGCCTATTTCTGGATGGACACTAAATAGTCCCGGTGGATATTTGCTTCTACTTCTCCCAAGGCTAATTTTCGATGAAGCTCTTCAGCTTGCGGCTGCGCGTCGGGTGCCTGAGTTTGCGCAAGGCTTTTGCTTCGATCTGGCGGATACGCTCGCGGGTGACGGTAAAATCCTGACCAACCTCTTCCAGTGTATGGTCGGCTTTCTCGCCGATACCAAAGCGCATGCGCAACACCTTTTCTTCCCTGGGCGTCAGGGTGGCCAGGACTTTGCGGGTCTGCTCGGCCAGATTGAGGCTGACGGCCGCATCCGATGGCAAAAGGAATTTTTTATCTTCGATAAAATCCCCCAGATGGCTGTCCTCTTCCTCGCCGATGGGGGTTTCCAACGAAATGGGCTCACGGGCGATCTTGAGTACTTTGCGCACTTTGTCCAGAGGAATTTCCATTTTTTCGGCAATCTCCTCCGGTCTTGGCTCGCGCCCCAGCTCCTGAACCAGGTAGCGGGAGGTGCGGATGAGCTTGTTGATGGTTTCGATCATATGCACGGGGATCCGAATGGTACGGGCTTGATCCGCGATGGCGCGTGTAATGGCCTGGCGGATCCACCAGGTGGCGTAAGTACTGAACTTGTAGCCGCGGCGATACTCGAATTTGTCCACGGCTTTCATCAAACCGATGTTGCCTTCCTGGATAAGGTCCAGGAACTGCAATCCGCGATTGGTGTATTTCTTGGCGATGCTCACCACCAGACGTAAGTTGGCCTTGATCAGTTCGCTTTTGGCCAGCTTGGCCCGGGCGCGGCCTTCGTCCACGCTGGCCAGAATGCGTTTGAGGATACGGCTGTTGGCCTTGATTTCAGTCTCTTTGGCAACGATCTGGTCTTGGGTGTCGCCGACATGCACAAAGAAGGATTCCTGCTCTTTGCGGGTGAGCGCCCCTTCTTTTCCGATCATTTTGCAAAAGCGTTTTTTGGCTGCAAGGTTGTCCCGAAAAGTGGCTACCGGTACATCCAGCGACTCGGCCGTGGCTGTGATGACCCGGTTCATGGCGTCGAACCAATCGATGAGATTGCGGATATCCTCCTCGATCTGGTCGATGACACTGCCCTCCAAACGCCACTCCTTGAGCATGTCGAAGATCTTTTGATTGCGGCGTGTAATGTTGCGCCGCACGCGCCGCTGCTCCTCGGAGGCAAGCTTCTGATCATCGAAAAGGTTGTCGCGAAATCCCATGTTCTCAGCATGGACCTCGGCAATGGATTTGACTGTCGCCAGAAATGCCTCGATCTGCACCAGTTCGTCCTGATAGGTGTCCCCCTCGTCCACATCGCGCAGAACGTGTTTGGGACGCAACACCTGGTTTTCGATCCGCCGTCCCAAATCGAGGATGAAATCGACCCCCAGGGTGGTCTCCAGAAGTGCTTTGAGCACATCCTGTTCGCCGGCCTCGATCTTTTTGGCGATCTCCACCTCACCCTCGCGGCTGAGCAGGGTCACCAGGCCCATCTCCCGAAGGTACATCTTCACCGGATCGGTCACCGATCCATAGTCGGCCAGACCCGCATCGTCGGCCTTGAGGTCCAAGTCGATCTTCTTGGATTTCTCCTTGGTGATGTTGCGATTCTGTTCATCTATGATGTCGATGCCCAGATCGTCGAACAACATCAAGGTATCATCCATCTGATCGCCGGAGAGCATATCGTCGGGAAGTGCCGCATTGAGCTCTTCAAAGGTGAGAAAGCCTTGTTTCTTGCCCTGGGCGATCAACGCCTTCAGGGCCTTTTCAGCGCTGCTTCTTCCGTCTTTGGACTCGCTCTCCTCGTCGGAGACTTGGGGCGAGCTATCGGGCATCGATGATTGCGATTTCATATCCTTTTTCTTTTTAGCGCTGCCGGCTTCACCTTTGGCAGCATTGGTGCTGTTGGGTTTAAGGTCGGTTTTTTTTGCCATTGGAATGAGCCTCCTGCACCTTACAAGTTGATCAATCCCCTACCCGCCTGCTGTTGCTTCTTGCGCAATAGCGTTGAAAGCAAATCGGTGTCCTTATTTTTTTCAGCCGCCTCGATCTGGCGCTGCAACTCATCGCGCATGCGGCGATGATGGCGCCCCTCGAATTGGGTCAGAAAGCGTTCGCACCCCTGGCGATCCCAATGACACTCGCTGATGGCCAATTGGGCCAACATTCCGCGGTAATGGGGATCCTCGATCATGGAAACCAGGTCGGCGGCACTATCTTCTTGCGAAGAAGCGCGTTGCCCGAGCATCTGGGCGATTTTTTTGAGCTGGGCATCCTCAAAATGGTCTAACAAATTGCGGCCGACAATCTCCGGGATCATCGGGGGGTAGCAAAGCATCATGGCCACAACCTGCTGCTCCAGACGCCGGCCGTCCGTGATCACCGGGCTCTCTTGGTTCGTCGCTGTAGCCGGAACATGTTGCGCCTGCCTGCTGGTGGTGAGACGCACCTTCTCCAGGATGGCGCTCTCATCGATATTGAGCCGTTCCGCCAACTGCTGGATATACAACGAACGCGCCACGCTGTCTTGGACTGAGGCCAACGACTCCTGCACCTCGGCCACCACTTTGATCTTACCTTCGAGCGAAAGCCCGTGGGTGCTGATGGCCGTATCGATGATGAACGGCATCATACCCAGGGCTTTATCGGCCCATTTCAGAAAATCATCCGGCCCATGCTCGCGCAGATAGGTGTCCGGATCGTGTCCGGCCGGCAGAACCAATACGCGCGCGTCCAAAAAGCCCTCTTCAAACACTCTTACGCTGCGCTGGGCCGCCTTGATCCCGGCCTGGTCCGAATCAAAGACCAGGTACACCTGACCCGAGGATCCCACCATACCCTTGAGCAATTGCACATGGTCGGGTGTCAAAGCCGTTCCCAGTGTGGCCACCGTGTTTTCGAGCCCATAAAGATGCATGGCCAGTACGTCGAAGTAGCCTTCGACCACATAAACCTTACCCGAGGCGCGTGCCGGTCGGTTGGCCTTGTGAATCCCATAGAGGCATCGGCTTTTGTTGTAGATGGCTGTCTCCGGCGAATTGAGGTACTTGGGCAGCTCGTCGCTCATCACTCGTCCGCCGAAGCCGATCACCTGCTGACTCAGATTCATGATGGGAAATATCACCCGGTCCCGGAACCGGTCGTAAAAACCATTGCGATCCTTGCGCGGGATCACCAGACCGGCCTTGACCAGCAGGTCGCTGGGTACCTTGCGCTCTTGCAGGTTGCGCAACAGGCCATCCCATCGATTGGGTGCATACCCCAGTTGGTGCCCATCGATGATTTTATGCGTCATGCCGCGACCCACCAGGTAGCTCATCGCTTTTTGCCCACCTTGGGGGTCATTGAGCGTGCGCTGGAAAAAGCGCATGGCCTCTTCGTTGACACGATATAGCTGCTCGTTCTCCGAAATCCGCTCTTTTTGGGCAACCGTCAGGTTGGGTGTTGGCACCTCAATTCCGTACTTGCCCGCCATGGCGCGCACGGCATCGGGAAAGGAGTGCCCTTCGCGTTGCATGAGAAAGCTGAAAACATTTCCGCCGGTATGACAACCAAAACAGTAGAAGATCTGCTTCTCCGCGCTTACGGTGAAAGATGGGGTCTTTTCGGCATGAAATGGGCACAATCCCAGATAGTTACGACCGGATTTCTTGAGCACCACATGCTCGGAGATCACCTCCACGATATTGGCCGCGTTTTTGATGCGTTTGATCGTATCTTCGGGGATTGAGTGTACCAAAAAAACGCCCTCCATCATGCAAAACGACCTTGAAACAGGCCATTTACCTGGGCAAGGGCTTTCAGCCAAAGCCCACTGCCGGCAGATCCTATGGGTCCGACTGGGGAGCGGTTTTAATGCAATTTCGGCAAGCGAATTTCATGTGTTAGTGGCTACTTTCAATATTTAAAATCGGTAAAGCTACAGTATAAACAAGTTGTTGTCAACACAAACCACAAAAGGGCGCTTTCAGAGTCAGGATCGCTGCTATTCACAATTAGGATATCCGATCCCTGAAATATCGCCCCAATCTAAGTTCACATTCCTGCGTTGCGTTTATTGTGCGAGGCCTCTTTCCACCGGTTATCTATCGGCGAATCCCTCGTCGCATAGCCGGCAAAATAAACACGATTTGAATGAATACCAACACGCCTTCATCATTTTTGGCAATGGATCATGGAAACGACTTCAAAAGATCCTCGATGGCCTGTCCGGCCATCTCTTCCGCTGTCACCCAGCGCCCTTTGCGCTGCAAAAACTTGCCCACGTTCAGCAAGTTTTCGTTGAGCGTCTTCTGGGTTTCCGTAAAATGGCGGCGCCACACAATGCGACCGGTGGCCGTGCTCACCAGATTCAGTTCAAACGAGACCATGGCCGGGTTTTCGACCCCATAGGCATTGCCCACCCGGTTGCGAAACGCATAGACGAAGGTACACACAACCGCGTCCGCACCCCTCTGGCCGGCAATCCGTTGAATCGCGGTAATCCGTTCCCTGCGTGATCCGGCAACCGGCGCCAGGCCCACCATAGCGATGGCATCTTCGGCCGTCGCCGGAATCAAACGAAACGTGCCTTTTTGTTCCAGGGCCGATCTCAGCGTTTTGCGCACGAATTCGGCCGCTTGAGGGTCGACCACATCGATGGCGAATACTTCCCCGGACAAGGGGCCCTGCATGCTGAAGTTCTCCCCGTACACAGCGCGCATGTCATACACCGGCAAAATCAAGATGCGGTCGAACCGCTCTTCGGCTGGATTCGGATCGGATGGGGTTTGGGAATGGGCGCTGCCGGCCAGGCCGAGGAACAGTGCCGCGGCCAAAATGACCGCCCCGCTCCTCCCCAAGATTCCGGTTCGCACGCCATTGAAAAGTCTCATAGGCTGCCTTTGGATGAAGGCACGCCGACCACCCGGCTGTCCGGAGAGACCGCCTGGCGCAGCGCGCGTCCGATCCCCTTGAATACCGCCTCGATGATATGATGCCAGTTGTCGCCATAGGCGACGCGGATATGCAGATTCATTCCTGCCTTGTACGCCAGGGCCCGAAAAAACTCCTGGGCCAGCGAGCTGTCGAAATCATTCTGGCGCGGCATTACCGCGGGTAGCGCCACCCGCATATAGGGACGGTTGGACAGATCGATGGTCACTTCGGCCAAAGCATCATCCATGGGAATGGCGGCATGGCCGTATCGACCGATACCTTTGCGATCCCCCAGGGCTTTGTTCAGCGCTTCGCCGAGCACCAGGCCCACATCCTCGACGGTGTGGTGATAGTCCACTTCGATATCCCCTTCGGCGTGAACGGAAAGATCCAGCAGGCCATGAACCGCCAACAATGTCAGCATGTGATCAAAAAAACCAACGCCGGTCGCGACCTCGCATCGGCCACTGCCGTCCAGATCGATTTTGGCCCGGATTTGGGTCTCCTTGGTTTTGCGTTCTATTTCCGCGGAACGTTTCATCAAAAGTCCCTTTTTTAAAAACACGGGTTCGCGATGGAATGAGTGGGTGTTGTGTCCGCCTTATCCTTTTTTACTCCCTTACTACCTTAATGTTATTGAAAAAGCAAGCAGATAGGCCCTTTGTCGGCAACTCGCAGTGAATGATTTTCATTTGGATAGAGCGTGTGGTATTGCCTGTAGGGTTTCCATTCAGAGGCAATTTTAAGTATTAAGCTTGACAGCATCGTAAAAAGTCCCCGAGCCGTCACTCCCGCGTAGGCGGGAGTCCAGAAACACTTGGAAAGACTGGATTCCCGCCTGCGCGGGAATGACGTTAACAGGCACCGAGACACTATTTACGAGTCCATCAAGCTTTAAATATAAAAGCTATTGATTTCGTGCGGTGGTGCCGGTAAAGCCTCCTGGCCTTGTCCGTACCGACGGGTATAAGCACAACTACGTGTCAAAGGAGCAGACATCGTGATGAGACCCAATCCCATCCTTTTGCAGGATGCCTACAAAACTTACCGGCATGACCAAGACAAGATCATGAGTCCCGAGGCGACCGTCGCCCGCTTCAAGCAGCGCCTGGTCGAGCGTCGCTTGAATATCCTGGACGACGTGGTGCGAATCGACAAGGGCCGCCTTGGGATCCCGGTCTATTTCAGCGTCTGCGGTCCCGATGCCCGGGCCGCCATCGGCAACTACAAGCAGATGGGCAAGGGCGCCACACCGGCCCAATCCCAGGCCAGCGCGGTCATGGAACTGGGCGAGCGGTTCAGCCTGTTCAGTTTCTATCGCAACGCCGCCAATTTCGTACACGCCCCGTTGAGCTCCCTCACTGAGCCGGCCCTCGATTTTGAGGCCATCGCCCGCTCGGTTGGGGACACCTCCGACGACCTGCCCGCGTCC
>JBAQGR010000301.1:0-3629 GCA_049287895.1 Desulfatitalea sp. | reverse complement strand
GCGAGGGTCCGCTCGGTGCGACCGATCTCGTCCAGGGTAGCGAATTCGCGGTAAAGCACACCGCTGGCGTAGTTGTCGTAAAAAAGCGGTCTTTTGATCAGCAGCCCGCCCAGCACCCCCAGCCAGGCTTCCCCCCAGAACGAGAGTGGCAGGCCGAGCCGGTGGAACCAACTGGCCGGTCGCCAGCGGTCGGCCCGCCATTTCAACTCCAGGGCACGGCCATAGCCCACCCGGAAGATGTCGGCCAGCAGGCACGTTTGAATCAGGTTGGCGCCGCGGTAAGGCTCATTATCAGCGGCGGCTTCGGCATGCGCCAGACCGATGTTGATGTAACCGCCCACCTTGGCCACCACCTGGGCCAGGCCGGCCTTGTCGCGGATCTGGCGCTGATCGGCGGCGATCACCTGGTTGCAGAGCCCGGCAAATTCGCTTTGCAGGCGCTGCAATACCGCCTCATCCTGGATGCGCGCCAACGTGCGGGTGAACAGGTCGGCTGTTTCGGGCAGACCCGCTGGGGCCGACGGCAGCGGATAACTCTCCACGGTGCGTCCGCCGCTCCACGCCGATTTGCGCCGGCGCGCCAGAAGATCTTCCAGCGACAACGCCTGGTAAACCCCCACCGCCTCTTCGAACGGCAAAAAGCCCCTTTCGGCCAGGCGCACGTTGCGCAGGCGCAGCAGCTCCTCTTCGGCCTCGGCGGCAATGACGGCGCCCGATTCGATCAGCAACCCCTGATAAGCGGGGAAGTCGAACACCGCGATGCGCCGCAGCAAATCGTTTATAAACAGGTCGCGCGTCTCCTGCAACGGGTGGGCCTGCTCGTCCACGGCCGGATAAGGGCGCAAGCGGATGTAGTGCACATCGTCCTCGGTGGAAAAGCCATCGCCTATCTCCGACGGGTCCTGCTCGTACTCGCGGATATGTACTTCGACGTTGCGGAAAAGGTAGTAGTCGAGAGGACCGCGCTGCTCACCAGTAATCCAGTGGGTAAAGCGGTCGGGATCGGCCCGCAGCAGCCGGTCGTACCACTGGGTCATGGCGTACGTATCGATACGGTCCCGCGCCCAGGTCTCCATGTCCAGCAGATACTCCCACTGCGCGTTGGAGGCCAACCCTAACACGGGCAAGGCATCGTCCGGCCCGATGGTGTGCACCAACAGGTAGAAATCCTCTTCGGCCATGGACTGCACCAGCGTGACCGGGAAGGGATGCTCCAGAACAGCGTCCAGGGCTTTTTCGGGCGGCAGGGCCAATATCGTCCGGCGCTCGGCGGCCAGCGCCTTTTCGCGGGTGTCGCGTGTTTCCAGAGTCTTTACGTTATCGTCGGGCATGGCGTATCCAATCTCGTGAGGATGGGGTTGGCTTTCGGAGGGCATTATAAAGCAATCGACGCCGGGATCAACCACGTTTGTGATGGGCATCCTGGGTGGCATCCCGGCCACACCCCAGGAGGCCCGGCAGATGCTGAACCTCAAGGGGCTGGCGCAAGTCCATTTCTAGAGAATTCGCGGCCGCTTCGTCAGGGGGCTACCTGGCAGCCACCGGGATGCTCGCATAGCCTTCATCCACCGCCGGCATGGGCACGTCATCGGCCGACACCAATTTGCCGTAGGTCGGGTCGCTCTGCCAACCGTCGATGTGGGCGGCCCGCTGGGCAGCGGCTTTGAGCCGGCCCCAGTCGGCACTGCCGTAAAGGTGCATCTGCTGGGCGGCCATGGAGCCTTCGCCGTGGATGGTGTCGATCTGCCAGTAGTTGCCGGTCATGTCCTTAGTTGGTCCCCAGCTTTTTGTCCATGACATTGGCCGTGACGGTGAAGGCGGCCAGGGCATCGGCGCCCATGCAGTGCAGCAGAACGCCGCCGCCGGTGCGCATGGCCGTGGCGTAACACTCCCTGCGGCGCAGCAGGTCGGCCGAACTCTTCGGAGCGGTGAGCAGTAAATTGACCTCTTCCCCATCCTCGTCGCGGGTAACGAAAAGGTCGCGATACTCCGGCCGGTGGGGTAGTACATAGTCCAGAGCCGCCGTGCGGATGATCCCACTGAGGGTGGGATGGGTGCGCACATCCCTTACCTTTTCTCCCATGCACCACATCTCGCGGCCGTCGTTCAGGCTCTCCAGGTATTGGGCGACAGTTCGGATCATGGTTGCACATCCTTTCTTCAAATTTAAGCGAGCAGATTTTTCACCTTAGCAGGCTGCTGAACTATCATTGGAGCACCTCTTGGCAGAATGTCATGAACGGCAGTACTCTGATGCCTTTGGCTTCGTAATCTTTTTCTCCCTGGTGGACCTGATAGAACCGGGGAATCGCCGTGCGCTCCTTAAAATAGAAACAAGATGGGCTGACCGCCTTTTCCCCACTCTTGCATTCCACGGCAAACAGCGGTTTGCGGTCCTTCAGCACAACAAAATCCACTTCACGCTTATCTGTATCCCTTAAGAAACGCAGATCCATGCGATACCCTTGGGTGTCTTCCATGAAATGGCAATACTTGAGCAGGTGCGACGCCACCAAATTTTCAAATCGGGGTCCCATTTCCGGTACCATGGACCAGTCCCACAAGTACATTTTCTGTTCTTTTTTAACCGCCCTGATTTTCGGCGGGCCAAACGGTGAGATGCGAAAGCAATAATACATCCTTTCAAAAATCTGCACCCAGCGTTCAACGGTTTCATGAGCGACCTGCAACGATTCTTTTAAATTCTTGATCGAAAGCGGTGAGCCAACGCGTTCGGGAAGCGCCTCGGCCAATAACTCAAGCATGCTGATCTCTTTGACATGCTCCAACTCGCGGATATCATCATAAATGACGCGCTGAAGCCTTTCCCTTTGCCAGCGCCGCCAAAATATCTCCTCCCCGCGCAACAACGGTTCCGGGAAGCCGCCGAATCGTATCAGCAAGTCCAATCTCTCCTTCGCCGGCACTTCCGCCATTTCGATCATGGAAAAGGGGTGCAACCTGTAATAATGATATCTTCCCTGAAGCGAATCTCCGCCCTTGCTGTAGTAATCAAGACGCGCCGAGCCGGTAACAATGAAAGCAATCTCGGATCTCCTGGTGTCGAAGAACCCTTTCACCAGGCTGCGCCATTTTGCGAATTTGTGGATCTCATCCAGAACGATGCACCGTTCGTTCGGCGGCAATTCGCCTTTCAGCAATTTTTTGCGCATGGCAATATCGTCCCAGTTCAAGTAGGCGGGATGCGGCTCCGCCGAGGGCGGTAAAAAGGAGACGGCAAAGGTTGTCTTCCCCACCTGGCGGGGGCCGCCGATGAATACCATGTGCGTTTTCAGATCCGTTTCAACGCTTTTGTGGATATACCGTCGATGAATTGGCATGATTGCAGTCACCCATACCTGACTTTACTCATGAGTAAAATATACTCATGTCTATTTTGTACGTTTTCCCACCACTGCCCCCCCCTGTCAATATATTTCGCGAACCCGGCAGATGTGGTGATACTGCCCAAATGGCGCTTGCTTCAAATTCAGAGGCGGCTTATATTCGCCGCTCCTTGAGAGCGATCGAATCGTCGCGCAGCATAGGGCGAGTTGCCATGATTTCATCACACATCCACACACTGCGAACTAAAATGATCGCCGCCAACCGGGCCGAGTACGGCGACC
>JBAQGR010000300.1:0-12325 GCA_049287895.1 Desulfatitalea sp. | reverse complement strand
TGATGGCCCAGGTCGATCCCCAGGGAACGGTGGTGTTGAACGCGGACGATCCCCACGTGGCGGCCCTGGCGCGCCAGACCGACCGGAAGATCTTATTCTTCGGTACATCGGCGCAGGCCCAGGTCCGAGCCGACCGGATCGGCGAAGCGCCGGAGGGAGTGGCCTTCGACCTGTTGCTGCCGGGCGAAAAAGCCCGCGTGGCACTCAAAACGCCGGGCCGCTTCATGGTGGTCAATGCCCTGGCCGCGGCCGCGGCCGGCCATCTGGCGGGCCTGGCCGCCGCGGAGATCAAGGCCGGTCTCGAGGCTTTCACCCCGGCCAAAGGCCGGTTGCATGTGGTAACCACGGTCCGGGGAGTACGGATCATCGACGACACTTATAATGCCAATCCGGCCTCCATGGCGGCGGCCATCGAGACCCTCGCCGCCCTGGCCAAGGATCGGCCGGGCATCATTATACTTGGCGATATGCTGGAACTGGGCGCCCACGCCGAACGGTTGCACCGCGAAGTGGGTGCCAAGGCTGGGTCTTCGGGTGCTGAACGATTGTATGTCTACGGTCCCCATGGCGCCATTGTCCGCCAGGGGGCCATGGCGGCGGGCATGGGCATGGAGCGAATTTTCGTAGGCACCAAAGAGGAGATCGCCACCGATGTGATCCGGCACCTGGCGGCCGATCACTGGGTGCTGGTCAAAGGCTCCCGGGGCATGGCCATGGAGACGGTGGTGGCGGCGATCCGCCAGTGGGGGGATGTTTCGTCGTCAGAGGTTGGCAATGTCGTTGAAAGTCCAAGAACCGTCACTCCCGCGAAGGCGGGAGTCCAGAATCGTTTGAAATGACTGGATTCCCGCCTTCGCGGGAATGACATAAACAGACCCCTTGCGACTTTTAAAGAAAGCAAAAAAGCATGCTGTACCATTTATTATATCCGCTGCACACCACCATCTCGGCCTTCAATGTGTTCCGGTACATCACCTTCCGGACCATCTATGCCGTCTTGACCGCCTTTTTGATCTCTTTTCTCCTCGGCCCATGGGTGATCCGCAAGCTGAGCCGGATGCAGGTAGGCCAATATATCCGGGAAGATGGTCCCCAGACCCACTTGAAAAAGGCCGGCACGCCGACCATGGGCGGTGCCTTGATCATATTTGCCGTGGCCGTCTCCACCCTGCTCTGGGCGGACCTGACCAATTTCTATATCTGGATGGTGCTGCTGGTGCTGGTAGGATTCGGCCTGATCGGATTTGTGGATGACTATCTCAAGCAGGTCATCAAACGCAGCAAAGGACTCAGCGGCCGCGGCAAAATCATTTTACAGACCGTTTTAGCGCTCATCGTGGGCTTGCTGGTAGTACTGCACCCAGGCTTCAACACCCAGGTGACCCTGCCGTTTGTCAAGAACATCTCGCCGAACCTGGGGTGGTGGTACATCCTGTTCGCCGCCTTGGTGATCGTAGGTGCCTCCAATGCCGTAAACCTGACCGACGGGCTGGACGGCCTGGCTATCGGGCCGATGACCATCGCCGCGGCCACCTATATGATTTTCGCCTATGTGGCCGGCAACATCAAAGTGTCCGACTACCTGGGCATCCAATTTGTCTCCGGCTGCGGTGAAGTGACTATTTTCTGCGGGGCCCTGATTGGGGCCGGACTGGGTTTTTTATGGTTCAACGCCTATCCGGCCCAGGTCTTCATGGGCGATGTAGGCTCCTTGTCCCTGGGGGGTAGTCTGGGCGCCGTGGCGGTCATCACCAAGCAGGAGATCATCCTGGTGCTGGTGGGTGGTTTGTTTGTAATGGAGGCGCTGTCGGTGATCTTTCAGGTGGGTTTTTTCAAATTGACGCATGGCAAACGCATTTTTCGTATGGCGCCGCTGCACCACCATTTTGAATTGAAAGGCTGGCCGGAACCCAAGGTCATTGTGCGCTTCTGGATCATCGCCATCGCACTGGCCTTGATCAGCATGAGCACCCTGAAACTGCGGTAATGCGATGAAACTGAATGGACAAAATGTTGTAGTGGTTGGGCTGGCCCGTTCGGGGCTGGCGGTGGCCCGCTTTCTGAAGGCCCGGGGTGCCCGCGTGACGGTCACCGACCAGGCCGCCGAACCGGTATTGGGCGCCTTTGTGGAAGAGGCCCGGAAGTTGGAAATCCAGTTGGAGCTGGGCGGTCACCGGCCAGCCACTTTCGATGCCGCCGACATGATCGTCATCAGCCCGGGCGTTCCGCATACCATCGATCCGCTGGTAAAGGCGCGCCAACGCGGCATCCCGGTGATCGGCGAGATCGAATTGGCCGCGCGCTTTATTCAGAAGCCCATCGTGGCGGTGAGCGGCACCAACGGCAAGACCACCACCACCGAGCTGCTGGGCCGCATGCTGGCCGCCGCTGGGATGCGGGTATTTGTTGGCGGCAACATCGGCAATCCCCTCATCGAGATTGCCGGCCGCGATGCCGACTTGGATGCGATCGTGGCCGAAATCAGCAGCTTTCAACTGGATACCACCGAGCGGTTCAATCCCCATGTGGCCATCATGCTCAACATCACCCCCGACCACCTGGACCGTTATCCTTCGGTGGCCGACTACGCACTCTCCAAAGGACTCTTGTTCCGTAACCAGGGACCCGACGATTTTGCCGTGTGCCACGGCAGCGATGCGCTGGTCCAGGATCAGTGCCGGGACGTGAAAAGCCGCATTTTGAATTTCTACCCCGAGCCGCCGAACAACGGAAGCACTCGGCCGGGCGCCATCATCACGCCCCGACAGATCGCCCTTTTCATTCCCGACCTGTTCAAAGGCCGCATCGACCTGGGCCGGACCGCCTTGATCGGGCCGCACAACCGCGAGAACATCGCTGCCGCGTGCCTGGCCGCCCTGGCCGCCGGCGCCGACATCCAGGCGGTACAAAAGGCCCTGGACGAGTTCCAGCCCCTGGCCCATCGCCTCGAGCGGGTGGCAACGGTCAACGGGGTCCATTTCGTCAACGACTCCAAGGCCACCAACGTGGATGCGGTCATCCGCGCCCTGGAGTGCTTCGACCGCCCGGTGGTGCTGATCATGGGCGGCCGCAACAAAGGGTACGACTTTGCGCCGCTGTTTGACCATGTCCGCGCCCGGGCCAAAAAGCTCATCGTCATCGGCGAAGCGCGTGAAGAGATACTCCAAGCCCTGTCCCAGGCGCCCACGGAGGGTGCGGAAACGGCCGCGGACATGGCCCAGGCGGTCCAACGCGCCTACGAAGCGGCCCAGCCCGGCGATACGGTCCTGCTCTCGCCGGCCTGCTCCAGTTTCGACATGTTTGCCAACTATGCCCAACGCGGCGAAGTTTTCCGCCGCTCGGTGGGAGCGTTAGCGTGAACCAGAGTCCAATCAAATCCCGGGTATTGCCCGTGGCCTACGATGTCCGCCTGCTGTTCGCCGTCTTCTTTCTGGTGGGCATCGGACTGGTCATGGTCTACAGCGCCAGTTCGGCCGTGGCCCTGGACAAATTCAACAGCGATGCCTTTTTCCTGAAAAAGCAGGCGCTGTTTGCCGGCCTGGGCATTGTACTGCTCGTCATCTGCAGTCACGTGCCCTATCGGCTCTATCGCCCGATGGCCTACCCCCTGCTCTTCCTGGCGCTGGCGCTGCTCTTCGCCGTTCAGGTAAGCGGTTTGGGCGTCGCCGCGGGCGGATCGCTGCGCTGGCTGAAAATCGGCCCACTCACTTTCCAACCGGTGGAGGCCGCGCGCCTGGCGCTGATCGTCTACCTGGCCTACTCGCTGACCAAAAAACAAGCGTCGCTGCAAACCTTCAGCATCGGCTTCACGCCCCACCTGTTGATCCTGGTGCTCTTCAGCGTCCCGCTCATGCTGCAGCCCGATTTCGGCTCGGTGGTGATCTTCTTCGCACTGACCTGGCTGATGATGTTCGTGGCCGGCGTGCCGTTGCGCCACCTGTTGTCGATCCTGTTGCTGCTGCTGCCGCCGCTTTGCTACCTGTTGATCAAGGCGCCCTATCGCCTCCGGCGGCTGGTCAGCTTTCTCGATCCCTGGCAATATCCGGCCGACGCGGGGTACCAGATCATCCACTCGTTGATGGCCTTCGGCACCGGCGGTTTTTGGGGCGCGGGCATCGGCAAGGGGCACCAGAAGCTGTTCTACCTGCCCGAACCGCACACCGATTTTGTCTTTGCCGTCATCGGCGAGGAGATGGGCTTCTGGGGCGTACTCTTCATCCTGGCCCTCTATGCCACGATCCTGTGGCGCGGCTTTCGAATCGCCAGTGGAAGCGATGACACCTTCGGCATGCTGATGGCTATGGGCATCACCTTCGCCCTGGCCTTGCAGGTATCCATCAACATGGGAGTGTGCCTCGGGTTGCTGCCCACCAAAGGGTTGACCCTGCCGTTTCTAAGTTACGGCGGTACATCGTTGCTGCTCAATATGGCCGCTATCGGCATACTCATGAATATCGGAGCGCATCATGCCCGGCGTGCTTGAACCCTATAGCGCGGGAAGCGGATCCCGCCTGATCGTGGCCGGTGGCGGCACCGGAGGCCATCTGTTCCCCGGGGTCGCCGTGGCCCAGGCCTTTTTGGCCCGGCACGCCCGCAATCGCGTGCTGTTCGTCAACGCCGGCCGGCCGCTGGATGTCGCCGTGATCGAGCGCCTGGGGTGGCCGCATAAAGCCATCGGCATCGAGGGCATCAAGGGCCGCGGATGGTGGCGCCAGGCCAAGGCGGTTTTCAAAATCCCCCATGCCGTGTGGCAATCGCGCCATATCATCCGGGAGTTTGACCCCCATGTGGTGATGGGGGTGGGCGGCTATTCGGCCGGGCCGGTGGTGGTGGCCGCCTGGACCATGGGCATCCCCACCGTGCTGCACGAACAGAACCGGCTGCCGGGGCTCACCAATCGATTGGTACGGCGCATCGTGGATCGCATCTACCTCTCGTTTGACGATCCCAGCGGCCGATTCAACGCCCAAAAGCGGCTGCTCACCGGCAATCCGGTACGGGACGAAATCCTGGTGCTCGGCGCCAAAGGCAACGCACGCCACGCCCCCGACACCTTCACGGTCTTGATCCTGGGCGGAAGCCAGGGGGCCCACGCCATCAACGAGGCCATGGTCGCCGCCTTAGCGCGCCTGGCCGACCTTCCCGGCCTGCGGGTGGTGCACCAGACCGGGCGCGACGACGAAGGCGCGGTGACCAAGGCCTATGATAGCGCCGGCATAGCGGCCACAGTACGGGCTTTCTTCGACGATATGGCCGAGCGCTACGCTCAGGCCGATCTGATCGTCTGCCGGGCCGGGGCCACCACCATAGCCGAAATCACGGTGGTGGGACGGGTCGCGCTGTTTGTACCATTCCCCCTGGCCGCGGACGATCATCAAACCAGCAACGCCCAGGCCCTGGTGGATGCCGGTGCAGCCGAGATGATCCGGCAAAGGGAGTTAACCGGCGCCCTGCTGGCCGAAAAGATTGCGAGTTACCGACGCGACCCGGCCAAGGTGAAGGCAATGGCCGCCAAGGCCCTGACCATGGGCCGACCCGAAGCAGCCCTGAGCATTGTACGCGATATTTATAAATTACTAGGGGGATAGAGTAACCCATAATGTATCGCAAAAAATACCACATCCACTTCGTAGGCATCGGCGGCATCGGCATGAGCGGCATCGCCGAGCTGCTGCTGAACCTCAACTACAAGGTGTCGGGTTCGGATTTGAAGTGCTCGGAGATCACCGACCGGCTGCAAACCCTGGGCGGCACGGTGTACGAAGGGCATGTCGCCGAACAGATCGCCGGCGCCGATGTGGTGGTGGTCTCTTCGGCCATCGACCCGTCCAATCCCGAAGTCCATGCGGCCATCCAGGCCGCCGTGCCCGTGATCCCCCGAGCCGAAATGCTGGCCGAACTGATGCGCCTGAAGTACAGCATCGCCGTGGCCGGTGCCCATGGCAAAACCTCCACGACCTCGCTGGTGGCCTCGATTCTGGCGGCCGGCGGACTCGACCCCACAGTGGTCATCGGCGGCAAGCTCAAAAGCATCGGCTCCAACGCCGTGCTGGGCAAGGGGGACTATATTGTGGCCGAGGCCGATGAAAGCGACGGATCTTTTTTGAAGTATTCGCCGGCCATTGCCGTGGTGACCAACATCGATCGCGAACACCTCGATTTCTACAAAGACCTCGACGATATCAAACGGGTCTTTCTCAACTTCATCGACCGCATTCCGTTCTATGGCCTTGCGGTGCTCTGCCTGGACAATGAAGCCGTGCAGGACCTGATCCCCCATGTGCGCAAACGCTTTACGACCTACGGCATGAACCCCCAGGCCGACCTGCAGGCCCGGGACGTTGTTCTGGACGGGTTGACCAGCCGCTTTACGGTGACGCGCCAGGCCGAGACCCTGGGCGAGATCGTCCTCACCCTGCCGGGGCTGCACAATGTATACAACAGTCTGGCCGCCATGGCCGTTGGCCTGGAGCTGGGCATCGATTTCGCCAAGATCAGAAAAGCCCTGGAGCGGGTGGAAGGGGTCCAACGCCGCCTGGAGATCAAGGGCGAAGCCCAACAGATCACGGTCGTGGACGATTACGGCCACCATCCCACGGAGATCAAAACCACCCTGGAGGCCATGATCCATGGCTGGCCGGGACGGCGCAAGGTGGTGGTGTTCCAACCCCACCGCTACAGCCGCACCAAGGCACTCTTCGACGACTTTGCCCGCAGCTTCTATCGCTGCGATGTGCTGCTGGTGTTGCCCATCTATGCTGCCAGCGAAAAGCCCATCGAGGGCGTGGAGAGCCGCGCCTTGTGCGACAGCATCCGGGCCCACGGCCACAAGGACGTGCGCTATGCCGAAGATGTGGACGCGGCCCTGGCGCAGCTGACCGATATCGTGGTGCCGGGGGATGTGGTGCTCACCCTGGGGGCGGGCAATGTCTTCCGCCTGGGCGAACGGCTGGTGGAGCGACTCAAAGGCGGAGGACCGGCATGAACCTCTGTTTGCGACGAACGGCACAAAAGCGAAGCGCGGCGCGCGGGATTGGGAAAGGAGTAAAAGCCCACGGTGCGTAAAAACCGCTATAAAACGAACCGCCGCCGGCCGGGGGGCTGGCTGGGACGCCTGCTGGGCGCACTGACGGTCACTGCGGTGGCGATCGGCCTGCTGGGCGTCAGCGCGCTCTTCGTGGCCGGCTATGCCGCCGTGACCCGCTCGGATTACTTCCGCGCCCAGACCATCGCGGTGAGCGGTAATCAACGGCTGAGCGAAGCGGAAATACTTCTCCAGGCCGGCATCCGCCGCGGCGACAACCTGCTGGCGCTCAATTTGCGCTTGGTGCGCGAGCGGTTGCGCGAACACCCCTGGATCGGCGAAGCGCGCGTGTCGCGCGAGATTCCGGAAACCATCGCCATCCAGATAGAGGAGCACGTGCCCCTGGCGTGCGTGGATCTGGGGCGCAAGTTTTTGATCGACGCCCAGGGCCGTGTTTTCAAGGAGGTCGCCAAGGGCGATGCCGACAATCTTCCCCTGGTCAAAGGCATCGACTATGCCGACCTCCGCCTGGGCGACGATCTGCTCGGTCCGGCCATGGGCGCCGTGGTGCAGGTGCTGCGCCTCAGCCAAACCGCCGCGAGCGCCATCGCCTACGCGAATATCGAGCAATTGCATTTGGACAAAGAGATGGGGGTCAGCCTGACCCTGAAGCAGAATCAGCGTCTGATCAAGCTCGGTTTTGACAACTACGAGATCAAGTATGAACGGTTCAAACAACTACTGCACCAATTGGAGCTCAATGAAAGCTGGCGCGCATTTCAGTCCGCGGATCTGAACAACCCGGAACGGATCGTGGTACGCTTGGCGGAGCAGGAGTCGCTGAAGGAGGCACATGGCGCAAGTAAATGACAATATCGTCGTCGGACTCGATATCGGCACGACCAAAATTTGTTGCGTGGTGGGCGAGGTGCGCGGCAAAGAAGTAAATGTGATCGGCATCGGCACCCATCCCTCGGTGGGATTGCGCAAGGGGGTCGTGGTCAATATCGAATCGACGGTGGAATCGATCAAAAAAGCGGTGGAAGAGGCCGAATTGATGGCCGGCTGCGAAATCTCCTCGGTCTATGCCGGCATCGCCGGCGGCCACATCACCGGATTCAACAGCCGCGGCATCGTGGCCATCAAAGGGCCCGAAATCACGCCGGCCGACGTGGGGCGTGTCATCGACGCGGCCCGTGCCGTGGCCATTCCTATGGATCGCGAAGTGATTCACGTCCTGCCCCAGGAGTATATCGTCGACGACCAGGCCGGCATCCAGAACCCCTTGGGCATGGCCGGTGTGCGCCTGGAAGCCAAGATCCACATCGTGACCGGCGCGGTCACCTCGGCCCACAACATCGTCAAGTGCGCCAACCGCGCGGGCCTGGATGTGTGCGACATCGTGCTCGAGGCGCTGGCCTCGGGCGAAGCGGTGCTCACCGAAGAAGAAAAGCAGCTGGGCACGGCTTTGATTGATCTGGGCGGCGGCACGTCGGACCTGGCGATCTTCTCCGGGCAGAACATCAAGCACACATTCGTGCTGGCCCTGGGCGGCGACAACCTGACCAACGACATCGCCGTGGGCTTGCGCGCGCCGCTGGCCGAAGCCGAAAAGATCAAGAAGAAATACGGGACCTGCCTGTCGGCCAATATCAGCGCCGAAGAGACCATCGAGGTGCCGGGCATGGGCGGCCGCAAGCCGCGCAAGCTGCCGCGCCAGATCCTGGGCGAAATCCTGGAACCGCGCATGGAAGAGATCTTCACCCTGATCAAGCGCGAAATCTACCGGGCCGGGATGGAGCACGTGGTGCCCGCCGGACTGGTGGTGACCGGCGGCACGGCCATGCTCGACGGCGTCCCCGAAATCGCCGAAGCGATACTGGGATTGCCGGCCCGGCTGGGCAAACCCCAGGGCATCACCGGGTTGACCGACGTGGTCAACAACCCTATGTACGCCACGGGCGTTGGCTTGGTGCTCTATGGCGCGCGCAAGGCGCCGATCAAGAAGTTCCGCATCCGCGACAAGAACATCTTCAACAGCATCATGCAGCGGATGAAGAAGTGGTTTAAGGAAGTAATATAACGAAGTGGAAAGATGAAAGTAGAAAGTTTTATGTGAATTCGAGGGAGAACCTTTAACATACCAGAAGGGGGGAGACTATGTTTAGTTTCATCGAACCGGAAAAATCGGCCAAAATCAAGGTGATCGGCGTGGGTGGCGCGGGAGGTAACGCCATCAACAACATGATCACCGGCAGCCTGCACGGCGTCAAGTTCATCGCCGCCAACACCGACTTGCAGGCCCTGGAGGTCTCCAAGGCGGAAATCAAAATCCAGCTGGGCGAAAAGCTCACCGCAGGGCTGGGTGCCGGCGCCAATCCCCAAGTAGGCCGCGACGCCGCCATCGAAAGCGCCCAGGTGGTCAAAGCCGCCCTATCCGACAGCCACATGGTCTTTATCACCGCCGGCCTCGGCGGCGGCACTGGCACGGGCGCGGCGCCCATCATCGCCGGACTGTGCAAGGAACTGGGCATCCTCACCGTGGCCGTGGTGACGCGGCCCTTCTCGTTCGAAGGCAAAAAACGCAGCCGCATGGCCAACGATGGGCTGAACGAGTTGAAGAAGGTCGCCGATACGGTCATCACCATCCCCAACGACCGTCTGCGCGGCCTGGCCTCCAAGAACGCCCGTATGATCGACATGTTCCGCAAGGCCGATGAAATCCTGCTCCATTCGGTCAAAGGCATCACCGACCTGATTATCCGCCCGGGCCTGGTCAACCTGGATTTCGCCGACGTGAAGACCACCATGTCCAAGGCCGGCATGGCCATCATGGGCATCGGCGTAGCCAGTGGCGAGAACCGGGCCCTGGACGCGGCCGAAAGGGCCATCTCCCATCCGCTGCTCGAAGACATCAACATCCGCGGCGCCAAGGGCGTATTGATGAACATCACCAGCAGCAGCGATATCACCATGGAAGAGATGACCGAAGCGTCGGATCGCATTTACAACGAAGTGGGCGATGAGGCCGAAATCATCTGGGGTGCCGTCATCGACGACGACATGGGCGATGAGATGCGCGTCACCGTCATCGCCACCGGCATCGGCAATGACGAGGAGAAGAAAGCCCCGGCGCCGCTGAACGATCCCACGTATGGCGGCAAAGTGCGCGACATCACCCCGGCCGATATGATTATGAAGGAGAATCTGGACGAGCCAACCTACCGCCGGCTACGCAGGCAGCAGGAGGTCAGCGACACCCCGGGGAGCCTCTACCAAGGCTACAAGGGCATGCCCATCGACAGAGACGATCTGGACGTGCCCACCTTTTTGCGCCGCAAGGCGGACTAGCGCGCAGGGTTGACCCGGTCCGGCGGACACACACGATCCGGTGTCGCCCGCGCCGAGCATGGAGATGAAGCTGCGCCATCTACCCGGGCGGAGGTGTGATCGCCTTCGGTCACCGCAAGGCAACGGAGTGCGTGATGGCGCCGACAACGACAACCGATAAGCAACGCAAGGCCAGGCTCGATGCCGAGGTTGGAACGATTCGCAAACAGTGGCAGGGGAACGTCCGCGTGGCCCTGGTCTATCCCAACCACTATGCGGTGGGCATGGCCAGCCTGGGTTTCCAGACAGTCTACCGCCAGCTCAACGCCCTGGCGCATGTGGTGTGCGAGCGTGCCTTTCTCCCCGAGCAGGAGAACGCCGCCGCCCCCTTGGTCTCCCTGGAGTCGGGGCGGCCGCTGCGCGAGTTCAACGCACTGGCTTTTTCAATCTCTTTTGAAAACGATTATGCCAATGTATTAACGGTTCTCAAAAAAGCGGAGCTCCCCCTGCCGGCCACATGTCGTGGCGCCTCCCTCCCCCTCCCCCTAATTTTGGCAGGGGGGGTCTCCTGCTTCTTGAATCCTGAACCCATCGCTCCATTTATCGACTGTTTTCTGCTGGGCGAGGCCGAAACGCTGCTGCCCCCTTTTTTTGCGCGTTTCGATCCGGCCGCCGATCGCCGGCAATTCCTGCTGGCGGCGGCCCGGGACCTGCCCGGCGTCTATGTACCCGAGTTCTACCAGGAGTACTACCATCCCGACGGCACCTTGGCCGCCTTTACTCCCCTGGCGGCAGTGCCGGAAAAGGTCCAGCGGGTCTATAGCGCCGACCTTGCCGAGTTCACCACCGACAGTACAGTGATCACCCCTGAAACCGGTTTTGACGATGCCTATCTGATCGAAGTGAGCCGCGGCTGCCCGCACGGCTGCCGATTCTGCGCCGCCGGCTATGTCTATCGCCCCCCGCGATTCCGTCCTCTGCCCGCGTTGCTGCGTGCCATGCAGCAGGGGGCCGACCTCAGCCGCAAGGTCGGCCTCCTGGGCGCGGCGGTTTCGGATCTGCCCGATCTGAAAGCACTATGCGCCGAGGGCAACCGGCTCCAACTGCAACTCGCCTTCAGTTCGTTGCGCGCCGACGCCCTGGACGACAGCCTCATCGCGGCCCTCAAATCCGGCCGTCTCAAAACCGCCACCATCGCTCCGGAAGCCGGTTCGCAGCGCCTGCGCCAGGTAATCAACAAGGGACTGGACGAAGCCGCCATCCTGCGCGCCGCCGAAATGCTGGTGGCCGGCGGCATCCCCAATCTGAAACTCTACTTCATGGTGGGCTTGCCTACCGAGACGGACGAGGACGTGGCGGCGCTGGTCGTCCTGGTCAAGCGCATCAAAGACCGCTTTTTGCGCTCCAGCCAGGCGCGTGGCCGCATGGGCGACATCACCGTCAGCCTCAACGCCTTCGTGCCCAAACCCTTTACTCCCTTTCAATGGGCCGCCATGGACGAAGTGCCGCTGCTCAAGCAGAAGATCAGACAGGTCAAGGAAGGCCTTAAAAAAACCGCCAATGTGCGTGTCCACGCCGATGTGCCGCGCTGGGCCCACATCCAGGCCCTGCTGGCGCGCGGCGACCGCCGCTGCGCCCAACTACTGCTCGCCGCCCATCAAAACGACGGTAACTGGCCCCAGACCTTCAAATCCTCGGCCCTCAACCCGGCCTTCTACATCCACCGCGAACGCCCCCGCGAAGAACTGCTGCCCTGGGATTTCATCGACCACGGCCTGGACAAGGATTTCCTGTGGCGTGAATACCAACGCGCCCTGCAGGCCAAAGAGAGCCTGCCCTGCCCGGCCGACCCGGAAAAATGCCGGCTGTGCGGGGTGTGTGGAAAATAATTTGACAATACAACCGATTAGCGTATGAAAAAGCAGCGTTCCGGAGCAAACACAGTGACTGCTGATCGGATGGTTGATCTGT
>JBAQGR010000299.1:0-4023 GCA_049287895.1 Desulfatitalea sp. | reverse complement strand
GGCCCGGGCGCCGAAAAAGCCGCCGGCCAGCACAATGTAGACCGGCAATTTGGCCGAACAGGACATGAACGGCGTGATCAGAATGGTCAGGATGCGGTCGGTTTTGCTCTCCAGGGTGCGCGTGGCCATGATGGCCGGCACATTGCAGCCGAAACCCATGAGCATGGGGATGAACGATTTGCCGTGCAACCCCACCAGGTGCATGATCTTGTCCATCAGAAAAGCGGCCCGGGCCATATAGCCCGTGTCTTCGAAAAGCGCGATGCAGAAAAAGAGGATCAAAATATTGGGCAAAAATACGGCCACCGTACCCACGCCATTGATGACGCCGTCCAGCAGCAAATCCTTGAGCCACCCCGCGGGCAGCAGATAGCCGACCCCGTCGGCCAGCAGGCCAAAGAGCGCCTCGATCCCCTGTTGCGGATAGGCGCCGGCCGTGAAGGTGAGTTGAAACATGGCCCAGATGAAAAAGAAGAAGATAGGCATGCCTAAAAAACGATTGGTCAGCACCCGATCGATATTGCGCGAGATATCGACCCGCTCCAGGGTCGAAGTGGTGAGCACCTCTTTGATGATGCCTGAAATGAAGCCGTAGCGCTCGTCGGTGGTGATGATCTCGGGCTCGTCACTGAAACGGTCCATCAGGTAGCCGCGCTGCTGCCGGGCGGCTTCGAGCAGCGGCCCGATCCGTTCGCCGGCGATGGCCGCAAGGCGCTCTTTGATGATGGCATCGTCTTCGATCAGTTTGATGGCGGTCCAGCGCGGATGGTAGGGCAAGGCCGCCCCCAACTGGGTGATGAGATAGTGCTGCAGCGCGGCCACCGCCTTTTCCACATCCTGATTGTAATGCACTTTGCGTTTCTGGAGGGGCGGCGTGCCCGAGAGGGCCAGTTCGACTGCGGCGGCCAGCAGATCGTCGATTCCTTTTTGCTTGTTGCCCACCGTGAAGATCACGGGCACATCCAGCAACTCGGATAGTTTGTGCGCATTGATCTTAACACCCCGCGAATCGGCCAGATCCATCATGTTGAGGGCGAAAACCACCTTGCAATCCAGTTCCCTGAGTTGCGTGGCAAGGTACAGACTGCGCTCCAGGTTGGAGGTATCGATAATGTCGATGACCACATCGGGGGATTCATCCAGGATAAAGTTGCGGGCCACGATCTCTTCGATGGAAAAAGGGGTCAGGCTGTAAGTGCCGGGCAGGTCTACGATCATCAGGTCATGACCGTGCCGGTGCACCAGGCCCTCCTTTTTCTCCACGGTCACACCGGGCCAGTTGCCCACCTTTTGGCGGGTGCCGGTGATGGTATTGAAGATGGTGGTTTTACCTGAGTTGGGATTGCCGGCAAGGGCGATGGTGATGATCGGATGGGCCATGGGCGGCGGCTCCCTCATAGAACATCGCTGACGGAAATCTGGGCAGCCTCTTCGACCCGCAACGAAATGTGGGCGCCTTTGACGATGAGTTCGATGGGATCGTGCAGTGGTGCATATTTCTCCACGCGCACCCGCGTGCCTTTGAGTATCCCCATTTCAAGGATACGACGCCGCAAAGCGCCGCTGCCGCCGATGCGGTCGATCACCGCCGAACAGCCCTCTTTCACGTCACTCAATTGCATCCGCCCATTCCTTTCAATAGCCGTTCGCCTTTCGCGCCCAGATTCTAATCGTCTGAAAAAGATGGTAAAACTAATGCCAGCGGCACGGATTGTCAACAAACAACCTATGGGATTCACGAAACATCAACAAGAGGCGATGGCCTTACGACGGCGGGACGGCACCGGCGCGCTTAGGCCGTATCGGGCGGATCGGTGTTGGGTGACGGCAGGCCGCAGACGGCCGAGAGTTGGTCGTTTTTCAAAAAATCATAGAGGCGACCGCTGAAGCGGCACTGGATCATATCGCGGATTTTACGCATCAGATATTCGCGCGTGGCGCTTTCGCCATCGATGCGCAGGCGGAATGCCAGCAGGCGCTGTAACGCCACATCCCCTTGATCCCGCTCGGGAACCATACGCAACACATTGCGCAACATCATATACAGCGGTCCGCCCAGGGATTCGATAGAGATTACCTTGTCTTTGTCCATTCGCTCTAATCCGTGAAGATACCGTCAAAAGGGTTCGAGGGGGCGACGCATCCATCGGATCAACTACCGGATCAACTACGCTCGATCACGCACCCTGGTTAGTCGCCATTTAAGAAAAATCAGCAGGCGCAACCTTTCTTGATGTCATTTATCATCTTTTCGACTATCCGCTGCAGTGGCTCCAAATTGTTTTGACAGATGAAGAATATTTCCTCGGCATCGATGTTAAAGTAGTGATGCGATAGAACATCTCGCAATCCCTTTACGCCCTTCCAGTTGATTTCCGGATAGCACGGTAAAAAAGCACCCTTTGTTTCCGCATCGATTTTCTTAAAACTTTCACCGACCGCGAGGAACATCATACAGATCGCATCCAGTTTATCCAGTCCCTCATCAGAATCGAGAAAAATATCGACCTTTTCAATTCCCACAAAACGTCGTTGCACGCGCGCAAGTGCTTCCTGAATCTGTTCGAGCTTTTCGATCAACAATGCCGCTTCAAACATAGCGCGCCTCGCGATCAATTCGCCGTTTCAGATAAGGGTTCATCCGCTGCCAATAGCGCACGATGTCCACCCTCATTCCCAGGAGTCGCTCCAGATCATCTCTTAGATCCACCAGCAAATAAGGGTCCGGTATTCTTGTTTTTACTACAATATCCACATCGCTTACAGCATTCGCATCTCCTCTAGCCATCGAACCGAACAGGCCCAACTCGGTGACACCATAGCGGTCAGCAATTTCATGTTTGTGAAGGCGGAGAAGGTTTAATATTTCCTCACGCTGTTCGACCGCAATTTGCGCCATGGCTCACCTCCAGTGAATCATTCAACCCCATCGACAGCAGATCGCTTATTTTTATACCATAATTGTTTCGGAACAAAATAAAAATCATCGCGCGGCAAGCATTACCGCAAACTATCGACGCGCTCTTTGCGGCTCACCACTTCGACGATGCGGATACCGTACTTTTCCCGCTCCACCACCACTTCGCCTTTGGCGATCAGCGTTTCGTTGACCAGCAGATCGACCGGCTCGCCTTCGAGCTGGTTCAGCTCCATCACCGATCCCTGCCCCAGCTTGAGCACATCATAAATTCGTTTGCTGGTCCGGCCCAACTCTACCGTCAATTCGATGGGAATTTCCATGATCAGCCTCAGGTTGCGCAGCTCGGCATCGACTGGCCCTTCTCCCTGGGAGGTGCCCTTATCTCCCTGGGCGGCTTTGCCGCCCGAAGCCCCGGCCTTGGCCGGATCGTATTCCTCTTTCTTGATGCCCGCATCCACGATGATGGTGTTGCCGGCGCAGGAGAACAAGAAGCGCTGGGTCTTGATGATGTTCAGCGACTCGACTTTGAAATCCCGGCCGTTGGTGATCGCCGGGGTGGAGAGCATGCACGAGAGGCCCACATCCACGAAGGCGGACTTCAAATTGCCGCCGATGATGTTGCTTAACTCGCGCAGCACATCGTACACCTCTTCTTCGCTGCCGATTTCGTCCACCGAGATGCCCAACATGGCTGCGGTCATGGTGCGGGCAAAGTCATCGTTCACCTGAATATTGAACAGCCCCTGGACATCGCCGGCGAAGCTGACTGTACCCACGGTGCGCCTATCTTCCTTGAACCCTTCCGGCACCTCGGGGATATTTTCGGTCTCCATGGAGAGCATGGTGTAGAACACATCGATCACGCTGTTGATGACCGTGGTGGGGATATCCACCGAATTGATTTTGGCCTGGACCTCAACGCTATCCAGCTGGGCGATACCGGCGATTTGCACCTTGGCGCCGATATCTTCTTTCAGGCTGATTTCTACAAGCAGTTCATTCTTCTTGTGCCGGAATATCCATTTGTGCAGATCCCCCATTTTGCCGGTTTCGATCTTGAAATCCGTGCCCCGGGTGATGGAGGGGGTGGAAATGACACAGGA
>JBAQGR010000298.1:0-5656 GCA_049287895.1 Desulfatitalea sp. | reverse complement strand
GTCCTAAATGATCCGGTGAATGCCATTGATCCCAGTGGGCTTTGGACTGCTGGTATAGATCTTTCTGGAAGTGCGGCTGCTTTGTTAGGTTTCACAGGGGGAGTAACTTTCGCAATAGATGATAATCTTAATGTTGCAGCCATTCCACATGCAGGGGGCATGTATCTTGTCGGAGCTGGCGCATCAGTTGCAGCACAGGTGCAAGTTACTAGTGCCAATACCGTATATGACTTGGGAGGGTGGGCTACATCCTTTGGAGGATCAGCGGGATATCTAGTAGGTGGTACCGCGGAGTATATTCAGGGAAATGGATATCAAGGTCTATCTGCAGGCGTATATCTTGGGCCTGGTCTGTTGCCTGTTTCCATACAGTATCAAGCTGAACACGCATGGGTGTTCGGAACTAATTTGAGTGATACAGATTGTGCGAAGTAACTTTTTGGGCTGCTAAAGAAGCACATTACTTCGTCACTATTAATGCCGCAAAATTTTGATAGTTGCTTTGAGTTGAATCAACAAATGCATCCAAAAGGTTTGGATTAAATGTTTGAGATCGATTATCCCCCTAAGCATTATAGAAGTATCGCTTTCAACCTTTTAAAGATAATTACCATTATATGCATTCTTAACGCCACCACATTATTAATTGTGAAGGCCAAGCCGTTTTATTTTTTTGCTTTTCTTTTTCCGTTGGCAATTAGCGGTATTTCAAACTTGATATTTGGTGTTCTTATACTATTTAACATGAGGATGCACCATAGAACAGAAAGCTCTATATATATTATTCAAAAATATCCTTCTATTTGGAAAAAACTTCATCCTTGGGGCAAATATTCCCATAATTTTGTCGCCTATTGGAATTTCCTCAAAGGAAAATACGATTTAGGCGAAGATATTAAATTAGAAGCAATTAGAAAGAACGAAAGCGAAAAGCTTAATTTTTTATTATGGATCAATCTATTGCCCATAACATCTTGGGCATTGAATGTTTTATTGCTCATTGTTAAAAAGAACTTTTAGTTGTAATTTGCCAAATTGGGAGAAAAATCGGAATCGGACCTTGAATTGTGAATAAGCCATCAAATGCCTGATAGACGGCGGTTAAAGAAGAACCGTCTTCTTCTTTAACCGCCGTTTTTGTTCTTACCAAATCAGCCAGAATACCTTTGGAGTGGTGGGCGGGAATAGATCTTCCGACCAGACGCCGCCGCCGAGCACAACGCTCCGTTCAGCACCGCAGCCCGGACAAAGCACGCATCCCCTCCGGGCCTATCGGGTGCCGTGCCCCTGATGACATAGTCCGGCTTATCGGATGTGGGCCAAAGCTCACTCGGCCCCATGTCCGATAAGTGAGGTTGGATTATGTAAGAAGAGGCACGGCGCATGACAGGCCCATTGCTGCGCAGGTCGTTGGCGGCGGCAACCTTTTCTATTGGGTATTATGCGGCTACAGAAAGCTTTTTGGCACGATCTTCAACGGCGCGGATAATCTCTTGGATCGAATCCACTTCCGGCTCATCAAAATAGACCTCGCCGCATTGCTGACACACCCAGGCCGGAACGGCATCCAGTGTCAAATGATACTCTTTGCGGTCGATATGAAACGGTGCCGAGCCTTTTTTCATTTGCCCTTGGCAGTGCATGCACTTCATGGTGTTTTCCTTTTTCGATAACCGCTTTCCCACTCCTGGTCGTTAGGGATATAGGCGGTAATAACGGCTAAGTAATCATCTTTTGGTGCGCAGACAACGTGCAAGGGGCGTTTGTCCGCAATATGCAGTATCAAGCAGCTATGCCCCCTTGGGTCTTGCGGGTAATCCTCAATAACCTCGCCGTGTTCGATTACCGCGCGAATATCGCCGGTGCTGATCATTCTATCAGGGCTGGACATCTGCCGGATCGCATGTGCAAGAAACAGTATTCTTTTGGCTGCACTTTGACGAACCCGCCTCAAGACATCTGTTGATTCGATCATCTCTTTTACGCCTCAACACCTTTGATGTAGGTATCGATTGTTTGAAGAATCACTTTTTGTTTGGCGGGTGGCAATGAGTCAATCTTTTGCATTCTTCGCTGAAGCTTTAAACTGACTTTGACATCCGCGCTTTTGAACGGCTTTACTCCCAATAGTGCATCCGTAGAAATCTCAAGTGCTTTGGCCAATCGTACGATTACCTCATGGTGTGGCCTCAGCTTATCGCATTCATAGTCAGAAACTAGGACCTGAATCATTTCCATTCTTTTAGCGAGTTCAACCTGGGTATAGCCCTTAGCTTTTCTTATGCGGGCCAATCTTTGACCGAAGGTCTCATTGCCGATCATCATCGGTGCGGGTTTGTTTTTTTCTTTCTTTGCCATAATAGCCAGCATTATACACCACCTTCCAGTGATCACTGTTTTTTGATCTTGACATATACAGTATATCACTTTACAGTCGGATACGATTATGAAATTGTTTTTGGCTTGTTTTTTTGCTTGACAGTTGTCTGACGGGAGTTCGCGGAAAAAGCAAAGCCATCAGCCCTTGACCTTGGCGGGTTCGCGGCTGATGGCTTGGAAGGTCAACAAAGGGCGGCAACCCTTTGTCTTGCCCACCTGTTTAGCGCATCTCCCCAAAAAAATCAATCAGTTGAAAGGAGGTGAGGAACCTTTGCAAGGTACCGTTGAAGTCACCGATCTGTTTAGAGGCGCATTTTTGCTGTGCATGGGTGGCGATCTGACCGAAGTGCGGGTCCGCAACAACGGCAAGCGCATCGCCACTTTCCTGATTACGGGCAAGGACCTGGACCGGTTGGACAGCGATTACCGGTCCGGCCGTGCCCTGGTCAATCCGGTGCAGCTTCGCGAATCGTTGAACCATCTGCGGGATGTGATGTTCGAAAAACTCAGACACGATGAGGGGAGAAGAAGAGATGACGATAGAGCAAACGGTTATCGAGCAGGTCAAGCGTACTGACCTGGTGGCCCTGGTCCAGGCCAAGGGCATCGCCTTGAAGAAAAACGGCAAGGGCTACTTCGGCCTTTGCCCCTTCCATGCCGACAAGAACCCGTCTTTATCCATCAACCCAACCAAGAACCTCTGGCAGTGCTTCGGCTGCGGGGCCGCCGGGGATGCCATCCGCTTTGTGGAGCTGTTTGACCAGGTGGACTTTAAGGAAGCGGTCAAGCGCCTATCCAATGGCGGTTTGCCGTCAGCGCCGGGCAATCAAGCGCCCGCCGATCCTGCGCCCTTATCCGCCAAGCTCAAAAAGCTTCTGGCCCGCGTGATCGAGTTCTACCACACGGCCTTTGGCGAAGATCCACGGGCAAGACAGTATTTGGAACGCCGGGGCATCAGCGACAAATCCTTATACAGCGCCCACAAGATCGGCTTTGCCAACGGCACGCTGTTAAACGCTTTGCCCATCGAAGGCGATATCACCGGCCAGCTCAAGCAAATAGGCGTGCTCACGGCCAAGGGCGATGAGCACTTTTACGGCTATGCGACCTTCCCCTTGTTCAGTGCCAACGGCGATCCGGCCGGGATCTACGGCCGCAGGGTCGAAGAAGTATTAGCCGGTGATGTGCCCGACCACCTCTATCTTCCCGGTGCCCGTTGCGGCCTGTTCAACCGCCAAGCGGCCAAGGCCCATAAAGAGATCATCCTGACCGAATCGATTATCGACAGCTTGACGCTGATCAATGCCGGCATCAAGAACACCATCCCGTGCTACGGCACCAACGGGCTTACAGACGATCACCTGCAATGGCTCAAGTCCTGCGAGGTTCAAACCGTGCACGTCTGCTTTGACGCCGACGAGTCAGGGCGCAAGGCCGCCGAAAAGATCACCGCCAGGCTTGCGGGGCAAGGCTTTACGGTCCATGGCGTGGATCTTCCCGATGGCCAAGATATCAACGACTATTTTCTTTTAACGGCCGATGCGAGCGCCGAGTTTAAAAAGCGGCTCGCGCCATCCGTCCCCCAAGATGCCCAAGCAGTTAAGGAAAAAGGCGAACCGGCAGCCAAGCAAAACGCCGAGCGCTGCACCGCCACCGACTTTGGCTTTAGCGCCGTTATCGACGGCCGCGTCTACGAAGCCAGGGGCATTACCCGGCGCGAGAATAAACTTAAGGCCACCATCAAGGGTATCGTGGCCGATAAGGGCCAGCCGCGCTTGCACGTGGACACGGTGGATTTTTACTCGGCCCGCAGCCGGGCCTTTCTGGTCAAGGGGTTGTGCGACCTGTTCGGGGCCGATGAAAAGACCATTGCCGCCGATCTTGAGCAGCTCATGCACCACACGGAAAACTACCATCCCGCCGGACAAAAACCGGAGGCCAAGGCCGAGCCGAGCGCCAAGGATAAACAAGAGGCCGTGGCCTTTTTGAAAAACCCCAACCTGTTTGACCAGATCCTGGCCGACATCGAAACCATCGGCTACACCGGCGAGGCCATGAACAAGCTGCTTTGTTATATTGCGGCCGTCTCCAGAAAAATGGATGAACCCTTGTCGGTGATGATCCAGAGCCGCTCAGCGGCGGGAAAATCCTTCCTGCAAGACACAGTGCTATCGCTGATCCCGGAAGAAGAAACCATCAAGTACACCCGCTTGACTGACCAGGCCCTTTTCTACAAAGCATCCGATAGCTTAAAGCACAAGATCCTGGCCATCGAAGAGCTCGACGGCATGAACGGGGCCATCTACTCCATCCGCAGCATCCAATCGTCCAAGAAGATCACCATCGCCTACACCGGCAAGGACCCGGTGACCGGCGAGCTTAAGACCGCCGAAAACAGCGTGGAAGGCCCATTGATGGTCTTTATCACCACCACGGCCGTTGAGATCGACGGCGAGACCGCCTCCCGTTTTGTGTTCATCTCCATCGACGAGTCCACCGAAATGACCGCCAAGATCCTGGCCAAACAAAGACAGCGCCACACCATGGAAGGGATGCTCAACGGCTTGAAGGCCGAGGCCGTCATCAAAAAGCACCGCAACGCCAACCGGTTGCTTGCGCCGGTCAAGGTGGTCAACCCCTATGCCGAGCTGTTGACCTTTACTTGCAAGTCATTGAGAGCCCGCAGGGACCACACCAAGTATCTGAACCTGATCGCGGCCATCAGCTATCTGTTCCAGTATCAGCGCAAACACCACCGCATCGAGCACGAGGGCAAAACCATCGAATACATCAACGTGACGCTATCCGACATCGAGCGGGCCAACGCCATTGCCAACGAGGTGTTGGGCCGCAGCCTGGACGAACTGCCCCCGCCGTCGCGAGCCCTTTTAAAGCTGATCCGGCAAATGGTGCTGGCCCACTGTAACGCAAACAAGATCAAGCCCGAGCAGTATCACTTTACCCGTCGGCAGATCCGGAACTTTAGCGGCTGGTCGGACTTCCAGGTCAAGACCCACATCAGGCAGCTTGAAGAGCTGGAGTACATCTATCCGGTGATGGGCAAAAAGGGCAAAGAGTATGTCTACGAGCTTTTGGCCGTCGGTCAAATCGATGAAGACAAACCCTTTTTGATCGGCCTGATCGATATGGGGCAGTTAAAGAAAAAAGCAATGGCGGCCGGGATCACCGACGAGGCCGCCGAACCGGCAGGGTCGCAAGCCTGACCTGGCGGGTACTTGGCGCCCACTTGGAGGGCGGTTGGCGGGCACCTGGCGGG
>JBAQGR010000297.1:0-5037 GCA_049287895.1 Desulfatitalea sp. | reverse complement strand
GGCGATGGCCGCGCAGATGCCTTCGATATAGCGCTCCATGGCCCGGCCCACAGTGCGCGCTGAACCCGTATGGTAGCGGTTCAAGGTGGGTTCGTGGAACAGGTTGGTCGGTGCGTTGCTTTGCGTGACCTGCTCGGCCGGTGTAAAGGCTTGGGGATAAAGCGCCCCCATATCGCGCCACTGCACGGGCAGTTGGACCCCCTGACCGGAGAAATTGAGCTTGGCTGTATCGCTTAAAGCGGTTGGCAACGGTGCTGGCATAATATAGTGGTCCTCTTCGTTTAGCCGTTCAGAATAATTTTCGAGCCCGTGATTCTGACCAAGCCCGAAGCGTCGATGATGATATCGCCATTGACCTTCAAGGTGAAATTGCCGCTGATCTTTTGGTCGAAATTGGCTGAGTTGATGTGCTTCTCATTGGATTGAACCGACACTTCGCGGGTACCGCTTTTGATGGCCACGACCTCGTTGCCGCTGGTCACAGTGACCGAGCGATTCTCCTCCACCGTGATCACCTGATGGCGTTTGACCTCGGTGGACATGTCGTTTTCCACCACCTCGTTCCGGTCTTTGGCCGCGTGGGTGAAGAATTCTTCCGAACCTTTGAGGTCTTCGAAGCGGATTTCGTTGGAGTTGCCACCCCCATTCTTGGTGGAGTTGGACTTGATGGTGCTCTTGGTCTTGTCGGCCGGAAGGGTATAGGGCGGCAGGTTCAGCCCATGGTAGACCCGGCCGGTGACGATGGGCCGGTCCGGATCGCCGTCCAGGAAGTTGACAATCACTTCATGGCCCACGCGCGGGATATACAGGCCGCCCCATTTGGCGCCGGCCCAGCTCTGGGAGACACGCATCCAGCAGGACATGTCCCCATCGCGCTTGCCGTTGTCGCGGCGGTCCCAGTGGAACTTGACCTTGACCCGGCCGTACGTGTCGGTGTGGATCTCTTCGGCCTTGGGACCGGTGACGATGGCGGTCTGGCTGCCGGCAATGGTCGGTTTGGCCGTCCGGCGCTGGGGGCGGAACGGCGTGGCGTGGGGCATGCCGAAGAAGATATTGAAATAGGTATCCCCCGTGGAGGTCCCGGTGGTGATCTCCTGTTTGGCGTCATGGCGCACTCGGGTCAACAGGTACTCTTTGCCGTTGAAAGCGGCGATGGGATACTCCTTGAGCGTGAACTTGAACCCGGCGGCAAAGGCCCGGCAGTTGGACCGGCCTTGGATATTGCACGTCTGGGCGTCGCTGGCCTCCATGCGCAGCTTGGCCACGTTGGCGCCTTCGCCGCCGCTGGAGGCGTAGCCGCCGGGGTATTCGTAGATCTCGCCTTCGCTTTTGGGTTTGCCGACCGCCGTGGATTTCTGGACGGTGGTGTCGTTGTTGGGGTTTAGGAAATTGTAATCCCGGGCCGAATATTTGCCGGTGGCCAGGCGGTTGTTGACCTGCAGGGTCTGGATGCACTCCTGGTCCATGTTGGCGCCCAGGGTCCCCTGGAAGCGCATCGACGATCCGTGGCCGGCGGCGATGGGCTTGTGCGCCGGCGCATGATTGGCAAACACCAGGGTGTGCTTCTTGTTGGCGTGCTCGAAAAAGTAGAAGATGCCCTCGGATTCGCACAGCCGGTTGATGAAATCATAGTCCGACTCGTTGTACTGCACGCAAAGCTCCTTTTTCGGAAAGGCGCCGTTGAGCTCCATGCGAAAGTCGATGGTCTGAACGACACCTTTGGCGTTCAATGCGCCTTGGGCCAGCACCTCCTTGAGGATGTCGGGAACGGTTTTATCCTGGAAGAGCCGGCAATCGATGCACTCCCGCAGCACCCACAGGGCCGGCACCATCACCGCGCGGTACTTGCTCAGGCCATCTTTCTCGGAAGTCTCCATGAAGACGAATTCGGAGATGATGCCGTTGAAAAAGCGCTCGCCGCCACCCGAGGAGCGCACGCCCACGGTGACGTTCTTGCCGCCAAGCTGATCGAAGGTGATGTCGTTGCGCTCCGACACCAGTTGCAAAGTAAAGTTGAAATCCTGGGAGATATATTCAGAGCCGGTAAAGGATAAGACGATGACAGTGTTTTCACCCAGGGGGGTGGCGATGCGGATCAACCGGTCGGTTTGCGAAAGGGCCATGGTTTGTCTCCGTGTTGTATGGTTCGTATAAGCGTTATCGGTTAGGGCGTCATTGAAAACAGCACGCCGCCTCATCCACGTCGTTCAGATCTTGCTCAAGATGGTTGACTGTTTTCGCCACCACTGCTTCCAAGAATCAACCTGGTAATTTAAAGGCCGATCCGTGGCCAGGGCGATGGCTTCCAGTACTTCGATGGGGTCATCGCCCCGGCATTGCTCGGCATCCTCCAGGCATTGAACGAGCTTTGCGACCCCGCGGGCGTCGACGGACAGATACAGTGCCTTGGCAAGGGCTGCCCGGACGCGCAATTCAGAAGATTGTTCGCAAACAGTCAGCATGATGTCCCGGGATGCCGAATCTTTAACGCCGGATAGTATCTGCGCTTCGGCGATCTTTTCTTCGTGGGTTCCAACGTGCTTTCCCATCTGTTCTAATGCGGCCGGCAGCGCTTTACGCCTGGCCTTGGCATCGGGCCAGGTTGCGATCTGGCGGGCGGCCAGCAAACGCTCGGCATCGTTGTCACTCTTCAGCGCGTCGATGCATCCCTCGATGTCTCGTCCAAGGCCCTTGTGGTCTTGCACCCACGATTGCCACTGATCCGCTGTATCCAATTCCTGGCCGGTGGCTGTTCGCAGCGCACTCAGCGTCGCTTCATTGAGAGTGATGAGATTGGGGTCTTTGCTGGTCAGCGCATAACCGTCGACCAGGCAGGTGATGGCCGCCGCGGAGCCCATGGCACCCAAGGCCGTTGCCGCCACTGTGCGCACGGCGCCTTCCTTGTCCCTGGCGAAAGCCGTGCAGACTGCGTCCGTCACCTTTGGATCTTCGATGTGGGCCAAGGCCTCGACTGCCATTTGGCGGATGGAGAAGTCCTCGATCCCCAGGGCCTCGATTAAAACTTCGGCATCCATCGGCAGGGTGTGCCAATGATCGAGAGCGGTAAAAAGAGCGGCCACGTCTTGCTTCTGGTTGGAATGGATGTACGTGCGAATCTGTTTGAAGCCATATTGCCGATCGAGGTGCACCAGGGTGCGGCCAAGCTGTGTCTTCGCGCATGGCTCCTCTTTTAGGATCGCGGCCAGGCGCGCCAGGTCTTTTTCTCCGGCCACCTGCTTTAACGCCAAGGCCGCTTCCTCACAGGGTTCCTTGCTGGCGGCGATACGATCCAAGAGCGGTTGGGCTGCGGCGTTGTCGCCGAGACGGGCCAGGGTTGGAATCACGGCATAAAGCAGAGACGTATCGTCGTCCTTGAGTTCGCCAATGAGTCGTGGCGCGGTGACAGGGTTGTCGATAAGCATCACCGCGTTTTTAACCATCGCGTCATCATCCGGATGCTTTTGGCGCCAGTCGAAAAGGAACTCCACCTGATCCTTTTTCTCCAGGCTGACCGCCAGTGCGGCCAGGGCGGCTTCGCGGATATAGCTGTCCGCTTCCTTGCGGATGAGTTGCATCAGCTTGGGCGCGGCAGGGCCGAAGCGTAACTCTTTATAGATGTTCACCGCGGTGTGCCGCATGCCGCCATTTTGACTTTCCAAGACAGGCAGCAGAAGCTTGCCCAGGGTAGCGGTCAAACGCGTATCCAGATGGTCCGCGCGGGAAACGGTATTGCCGAGGGCCTTCACCGTGGTTTCGCGGAGTTCTTCGCTTTTAAGAAATTTTTGCAAAACGGCGGCCACCTCGTTGGCGCGGGCAGGCGGGTGGACGGCCGCCAGCGCCACAATGGCCTTGCCCAGCACGGCTTCGTTTTTCTCTCTGTTCAGCAGGGCGATGAGCGGGTCGGTGCTATCACCGTGCCGGTGTCGTTTGATGACCTCGCAAATCAATGCCCGAATCGTTGGGTTTTCGTTTTGCAGGGCCGGGTGCAATCGGGAAATCGCCTGGTCGTTTCTCAGCTCAAAAAGGACATCGGCCACTTCCGCCGCGAGTTCCTGAATTTCGAGCAGCTCAAGAAGAGTACCCATGGCCGGTCCGTCCGGACGATCATCGGCATCCGTGCGCAATGCGTGCACGGCCATTCGTCGTACGTAAATGTCGCCGTCATTGAGCGCAACATCCCTCAGCGCCTGGACGGCCGCATCCCCGCCAAGGGCACCGATGGTCTCGCAGAGGCAATCGCGGGTGAAACTGTCCTGGCCATTGAGGTGCGCCACCAGCAACGGGACGGCTCGCTGGTCCTTAATGCTGCGAAGGCTCAGCGCCGCCATGAATTTCGTGTCGCCTTTCAAAAGGCCGGTGAGCACCTCGGCGGCCTCTTTGGTGCCGTGCCTGCCGATCTCTTGAATGGCGACGAAACGTTCCGATATATGTACCTTATTGGCGGGCCCGTTTATAATCGTCATGAGTTCAGGAATGGGCGTCAGTTCCCCGGCGACCGCATGATGAGGGAATGGAGGAGCAATCAAGAGTCCATTCAATAGAACGACGACCCATAATAAACGCAGCAATCCCTTGATAAGGGCGACAGTACGCATCTGTACACTCCATTTTTTCTGGGTGACGAACCCTCTGGTTTGTAATTCTATTTTCTTTGGTTGAATCGGTGAGGACGAGATAAAAACACAATTCAAGCTGATTCAACTATGCCGCACCGGGGAAGCCTAACCATAAGTTATTCAGTGTCCGGTGCCTGTGCTTTCTTTTTATCGTTGGCCCAGGAAATTGAGCCGATACTCCCTGAGCTTTATTTCAAGCCTTTGCCGCAAATAAGGGCTTGCATCCCCTAACTTTTCCAAGATGATCCGCGCCTCGTCCGCGTATTCGGCAATCTTTCGTTCGTCCCAATGACCCGGCGGCGGTCGCAGGTTCGCGATGCGGTCGGCCAGCTTCACCATGCCGATAGCCCCATCTCTCTTGTCTAATTGCCAAAAAAAATATGCGCCATTTTGTTCACCTCACCAGCAAGCAAGATCACAT
>JBAQGR010000296.1:0-2529 GCA_049287895.1 Desulfatitalea sp. | reverse complement strand
GACAGAAGCCGATGCTCATGGCACCACCAAAGAGTAGTACGATGTTCCAGGGAATCTCTTCCAGGTCATCTATTTTCAAGATATTGGTCACAAAGAAGAGGATAGTGGTAATCAGGATGATGGCGGTCTTGTCCACCGGTTTGAGTAACGGCACGAACGAGCGCAGCGACATCACCAGGATAGCGGTAAAAACGATGACTGCGGCCAGGATCTCCTTGCGCGTGATCGTGCCCATGTCGGCGTTGAGCTGGCGCGCCCGTTCGCGCAGCCCCGGAATGGTCTTTTTCTCCGGTTTGAGGAAAATCATGAAAAAGCCCCACAGGAGGAAGGTCATCAGCCATCCGATGGGCGCCATATAGTAGCTCAACTGGAAAAAGCTGATCTCCTGGTGGGCAATATCCTTGAAGAAGCCAAGGGCCACGGCCGCACGCGCCGAGCCGAGTAAGGTGATGATGCTGCCGGCGCCGCAAACGTAGGCCATCCCCATGAACAAGGCTTTGCCGAACTTGGTTTTCTAGTCACCCTCGCCGTAGAGGGCATAGATGGAAAGCAACAGCGGATAGATGGTGGCGGCCACGGCCGTATGCGCCATGATGTGGGTCAGGGCCACGGTGACCAAAAAAGTGCCCAGCAGGATCATGCCGGTGTTCTCGCCCACCACCATCAGCATTTTATAGGCCAAGCGCTTGGTCAGGCCGACCTTGGTGAAGACCAGGCCGATCATCACCGAAGCGAAAATAAACAATACCGAAGGGTCCATGAAATCCTTGAACGCCTTCTCCGGTGTCCGGATTAAAAACAGGGCCTGTAAAACGCCGATGGCGATGCTGGTGATGCCGATGGGCACCACCTCGAAGACCCACCAGGTGCCGGCCAGTAAAAAGACCGCCAGGGCCCCTTTGGCCTCCCGGCTCAGGGCAAAGTGCTTGCCCATGGGATCCACGGCATCCGCCCAGGGCGGCGCCCAATAGACCAATGCAAACAAGAGGACTCCCAATAAAAGGAATCCGGTCCGTTTCCAATCAAACGCGCGGTGTGTCGCAATTGCTTCAGTCGCCATTCGTCCCCCTTATAAGAACCGTCTCACTCAATTTGGCAAACCCGTCATCCGGATATTTCCGTTTAAAAAGCGCACTCTTTCATGGCGTGAAACACCGCCGCGAAGACATCGGTCAACCGCAGCAATCCGACGATCTCGTCTTTGCTGGTGACCAGCAGCGATTGATGATGGCCCACGACCAGCAAATGAATCGCCTTGTCCAGCGAATCGCTCTCGTCGATATATTCGCCTTCGGTGGGCCGGTGCATGTACTTGACCACCTTTTCCTGGCCGGCTTTTTTGCACAGATCCTCCATGGGCTTGTTGAAGAGCTGGTAGGTTTCCAGCATGGAGAGCAGAAACTTCTTGCTGAATCCGTACTTGGCCATGCCGGGCGTATCGGTGCGCATCTCCTGATATTTGGGTTCCAGGGAGCGCAGAATATCGATCTGTCCCAGCTTGCCCACGATCTTATGACCTTTGTCTTCCACGAGAATGGCGCGATGCTGGTAACGGGTCTGGTCGAACTCCTGCTGGGCCTTTTCCAGGGCCAGCACGGCCTCGTGAATATTGGCCTCTTCGGAAATGACCGCATACTCCGAGCGCGACACCATCAAATCCTTCACTTTGAAATTTTTCATTGCCCACCTCCTCGATAAAGGTTCAGCGCGGACCGGACGGAACTCAATGCTTCTCTTTCCGGGGCCGGCTGTTGGTTTTTTCATGCGCCTTGCGGATGCACTCCGTCAGGCCGTCCAAGTCAAAGGGAATTAAAAAATCGTCGTAGGCCCCCAGCCGCATGGCTTCGATGGAGAGATCCAGTTGATCGCCCGCGTTGATGGTGATTACGTGGATGCGCGGAAAACGCTCGCGAATCGCTCGCAGCATGGCAATGCCGTCGCGTTTGAGCTCCTCCAGACCCAGCAGCACCAGATGGATCGCGCCGCCGGCCAGCAGGGCCTCGACCGCTTCGGCCTGGTCGGTTGTGGAGACGCCGAAACCCTCCTGACGCAAGTGCTGCGCCAGCTTGGCCTGCAAGCTGTTCTCCTTTGCGATGATCAGAATCTGCTGCGCCATCGTTTCACGCCACTCCTGAACCATGGTCTCTGATGAAGGAGAGCAGTTAGAGCAAACAGCGTGCCATAACTAAAACGAATATATTACAACAGGTTAACAATTAAGTGGGCTGAAAAACGCCCGGTATGTTGCGTTATGGAACATATTTAAACTTTATGAAACATTTTGCAACCATTGCAATCGTTGTCTTCGGTAGGATCAGCGCGCCGATAGCGCACGGGTTTCGGAATGAACGATCTCGCCGGGTCGCAGCCGTCCGGCGGCATAGCGCCGGAGCACCACCGCACCCAGACCGATGATATCGTCGAGCACCTCGACCCGTTTCCAGGTCAGGTAGTCGAATACCTCTTCTTCGATGCCGCCGCAGATCACAGTGTGGACATGTTCGGTCATCACCAGGTGGCACAGCCGCT
>JBAQGR010000295.1:0-4871 GCA_049287895.1 Desulfatitalea sp. | reverse complement strand
TCACCGAAATAGAGCCATCCTATTTTCGGCGAAATAGAGCCAGCCGGTGACCAAGCGGACCAAAGCATCTCGGACCAAAACCCAATAATCGTGTAGACTCCCAAGAAAAACTCAAACCCTTGGGAGGAGCAGCGATGGCCAACAGGAGGTTCGAGATGTACCAGTATCGACAGATCATTCATTGCATGCGCATGGGGCAAAGCGACCGAACCATAGCCCAAAGCCGCCTGATCGGGCGGATCAAATGCGCCCAGGTTCGGGCATTAGCCCTTCGGAAGGGCTGGCTCGGCGACGGACCGCTTCCCGACGACGCTGAATTGGCGCAGGCATTTAAAGGCAATCGCAGCGCCAATAGCACGCGAGAGTCCCTATGCGAACGCTATAAGGAGCAAATTGAGCAGTGGCTGACGCAGGGCATCCAGGCGACCACGATCTTTCAAGCGTTGGTGGACCGATTCGGCTTTACCGGCAGCTACTCTTCTTTATGCAGATTGGTGCGAGTGTTGCGCGATGGCACGCCCAACACCACCTGCATTTTAGACTTTTCCCCGGGCGAGGCCGCACAGGTTGATTTTGGTAAAGGGCCGGACATTATCGATGCGTTTACCGGAAAGCTCATCAAGACCTGGATTTTTGTAATGACGCTGTGCTTTTCCCGCCATATGTACGCCGAAATCGTGGCCGACCAAAAAGTTGCCACCTGGCTTGGCTGTCACCGCAGGGCCTTTGAGTTTTTCACCGGCGTGCCGGCAAAGACCATCATCGACAACGCCAAGTGTGCCATCGTCAGGGCTTGCTACAGGGACCCGCAGGTGCAGCGATCCTATGCCGAGCTGGCCCAAGGGTATGGGTTTATCATTTCTCCTTGCCCGCCAAGAGATCCGAAGAAAAAAGGCCGCGTTGAGTCGGCAGTAAAGTATGTCAAAAAAAGATTTGTCCCGCTGCGCAGCTTCCGTTCGTTGGATGACGCCAACGCCCAATTGATGCATTGGGTCATGCAGACCGCCGGCAACCGCACCCACGGCACCACACGGGAAAAACCACTATCGCTGTTTGCCCAGATCGAAAAGCCCGCGCTGAGAAAGCTTCCCGATGTGCCCGTGCAGGTCGCCGTATGGGCGCAGGCCAAGCTGCATTCCGATTGCCATGTGCGATTTGAAAACTGCCTCTATTCGGCCCCCTATCGGCTCGTCAACCAGCCGGTTTGGCTCAAGGTGGTCGACAACAACGTTAAAATCTATAACGACCTTCAGTTGGTGGCCGTTCACCCCAGACAAAAAAAATCAGGTCAGCGTTCCACCGTGGACGATCACCTGCCACCGGAAGCCATCGCCTACAAGACCCAGGACCCGCAGTGGTGCCTCCAACAGGCCGAAGCAATCGGTGCCAGCTGCCGGCAGCTGATCGAACAGCTGTTCAGCGACCGCGTGCTGGACAACCTGCGTGCGGCCCAGGGGGTGATAGGCCTTAGCAAGAAGTATGGCCCAACACGGCTTGAGCAAGCCTGCAAAAGAGCGCTTTTTTATGACAACCCCAGATATGGGACCGTCAAAAGCATTTTGCAGCAAGGCCTGGATCAAATGCCGCTGCCCGAGCAGATCGATTGGCCGGCATTGTCTGCAACCTACAGCGGCGCAGCCCGGTTCATACGGCCCGCGGCCGAACTGCAATTGCAGTGATGAAAGGAGGCCACAATGAATCCAATGCCCGAATTGATCCCTATGCTCAAGCAACTGCGGCTGTCCGGCATTCTTGACTCCATCGAGTCGCGCAACCGGCAGGCAATTGAACAAAAGCTATCTTACATGGATTTTTTGGCAACCATCGTCACCGATGAGACCGAGCGGCGCAATCAAAAGAAACTGGCCGCGGCGCTTCGTCGGGCAAACTTCCGCAACCAGAAGACCTTGGAGGAATTTGACTTCACGTTTAACCCCAACATCAACCGGCCGCTGATCAGCGAACTTGCAGCCTGCCGGTATATAGAAGAGAAAGTCTGCATCTTGATCGTCGGCCCCTGCGGCACCGGCAAAAGCCATATCGCCCAGGCCTTGGGCCACTGCGCCATCCGTCGCGGCCATGACGTGCTTTTCGTCAGTGCCTCCAAGATGCTGGCCCAGTTAAACGCCGCGCGCGCAGCCAACGGCTTCGACCGGCAGTTCGCCAAATTGACTTCGGTGGATTTATTGATCATCGACGACTTCGGACTCAAGCCCTTGAAGGGCATCCAGGATGAGGACTTTCATGATGTTATTGCCGAGCGCTATGAGCGCAAGAGCACGGTTGTGACCTCGAACCTGGATGTACCGGAATGGCCCGAAGCCTTCGCCAATCGCATTCTCAGTGCGGCAACCATCGACAGACTGCGCCACGGTGCCTACAAAGTACTGCTTGAGGGAAAAAGCTATCGATCGCCACGACCGGCGGGACCGGCGGCAAAACTCAAACCGGAGGCTTCTAAAAAGTGATCAGCCCGCCTCGACCATAACCTTGGCTCGGCCGGTTCGGGGGGATTTTATGGTCCCCCCGAACCTAGTTCTGAGCACCGCAGAAAGGGGGTGCAAAACACGTTTTTGAAAGGCTGTCCGAGATGCTTTTTGAGCCGTTTTTTGTGGCTTCAATTCGGCGAAAACGGGTGGCTCCATTAGAGTGATTATTGACACAGGCACCGCAAGACCGCCGCGCGGGCTTTGCGGCGGGCCGCAGCCCGAGCACGCAGACGCACCGCATTTGATTGTTTTCGGTGGAGGGGTTCACTTTTTGTTGTATGCCTCGATGAACTCTTCGACTCTTAGGCCGGCCTGCTTGATAGCGCTTCTAAGCGTTCCAAGGGCAAGTTCCTTATGACGGGGTATCACGCAGCCCTTGTCTCGTCGTCGCAGGACAACATGACTGCCTTTTTGGCGGGCCTCATAAAATCCGAGCCTAATAAACACCTTGATGGCCTGATCCCCTGAAATCCTCGGCAGCTCAGGCATTGGCGGCAACCTCAAAAGTGGTAAGTATTGAACGATAGGTATGCTGCAGGGGAAACTCTTCCAGATATAGCTCCGTGGCTTCCTGGAGATTTTTGACAGCCTCCTCGATGGTCTCGCCCTGGCTGGCTGTGCCGATCTCGGGGCACTGCGCCACATAAAGATTATCTTCTTTGTGCACAACGGCGGTAAATGTACTCATAGGGTCACCTCACATAAATTGGGCTTTTAACCGTGAACCAGCTCCTCAAATTTTCTACGTTTGATAAAAGCATCCAAGAACGAAACAACCGTTTTTTGATCCTCTTCCGGTAGGCTGTTGATTTGTTCAAGCTGGTTTAAAAGCTCCTGGTTTTTTATTTTGCCGACAGCCGCATTCTTGTCGTCTCGGACCAAAAAGTCCACTGTGACATCAAAAGCCTTTGCAATGGCCACCATCAGTTCCATGGTCGGCCAAATAACGCCGCGTTCATACTTTGAAACACGTTGCAAGTCAGCGCCGATTTTTTGAGCAAGCTGGCCTTGGGACCATCCACGGCTTTTCCTCAGGTCCCTTAGCTTTGCCGGAAAATCCGCGGATAAAATAGTTTTTTTAGCTTTCATGGCAACCTCCTGCGCATATGGTAGGGCAGGAAGTGGAAAAATTAAATCAAAATCTTCTTGACTTATAGAAAATATAGCTTAAAAAGTAAGTCAATATTTCTATACTATTTATTACAAGGGGGAGTTTTTAACAAGAAAGAAAAGCCACCAACCCATGACTTTGGCCGGTCGCGGTTGGTGGATTGGGAACGGCTCCAAAGGGTAACAACCCTTTGAAACGTTTTTCTTTTCTATCGTATCTCCCCAAATAAATCAAACAGAAAGGAGGTGAACCCTGATGCAGGCCCAGCGGCTTGAGACCACGGATATTTTTAAAAGCGCTGTCTTTTTGTGCAACGGCGGCCGTCTGGCCGGTGTGCGATTCAAAGAGCGGCAACGCGGGATCGTGTGCTTTTTGATCGAAGGCGAGGATATTCTGCAAGTGGACCTGGACTATCGCCGCGGCCGGGCGCAGGTCAACGCCTTGCAGTTGCGGCAAACGCTGAACCATTTGCGGGATGTGCTTTTCACGAGATTACGAGAAATGGGGAGAGAAGAAGATGACCATAGCAAAGGAGCTCATCGAGCAGGTCAAGCGTACTGACCTTTTGGCCCTGGTGCGGGCCAAGGGCATCGAGCTTAAGAAAAACGGCAAGGGCTACTTCGGCCTTTGCCCCTTCCATGCCGACAAAAATCCATCCCTTTCCATCAACCCAACCAAGAACCTCTGGCAGTGCTTCGGCTGCGGGGCCGCAGGCGATGCCATCCGCTTTGTGGAGCTGTTCGACCAGGTGGACTTTAAGGAAGCAGTCAAGCGCTTATCGGACAACGGCTTTAAAACCACCGCCACCAGAGCCGAGCCCCAAGAACCACCCAATACTCTATCCGTCAAAGAGCGCAAGCTTCTGGCCCGCGTGGTGGCCCACTACCAGCACACGCTTGGCCAGGACAGCCGGGGGCTGACCTACCTCAAACAAGAGCGAGGCATCACCGACCCTCAATCCTTGAAAGACTTCGGCACCGGCTACGCCAACGGCACCCTTTTAGAAATCCTGCCCCAAGACGAAGAAGTCCGACAGGCCCTTAAAAAGATCGGCATCCTGAACGCCAAGGGCCACGAACTCTTCTATAACTGCGTGGTGTTCCCGCTGTACGGCATCAACGGCGGCATAGAAAACCTTTACGGCCGCAACATCGAAGAGGATAACGGGGCAAAGCATCTATATCTTCCCGGCCCCCGCTCCGGGCTGGTCAACCGTCAGGCCGTGAACCGCTCCCAAACCATTATCCTGACCGAATCGATTATCGATGCCC
>JBAQGR010000294.1:0-8143 GCA_049287895.1 Desulfatitalea sp. | reverse complement strand
CCCAAGGCCGCCGCACCCGCGGCTCCTGCTGCACCCGCGGCACCTGCGGCCGCCGCGGCCCCGGCTGTAGATACCGCCGCCAAGGCCAAAGCGGACGCCGAAGCCAAAGCCAAAGCGGATGCCGACGCAAAGGCCAAAGCCGAAGCCGCCACCAAAGCCAAGATCGAAGCCGAGGCCAAAGCCAAGGCCGATGCCGACGCAAAGGCCAAAGCCGAAGCCGCCGCCAAAACCAAAGCCGAACTCCAGAAACGCGAAGCCGAAGAAGATGCCCTGCGCCAGAAGCGGGCCGCGGAACGCGAAAAACTGGCTGCCCAACGCGCGGCAGCGACCAAGGATGAAGCCGTGACCAGAACAGTGGCCGTCACCCAGATGGACGCCTTGGAAAAAATGGCCCGCCAACTGGATCGCATCCATCGGCGTGCGGCCTAAAGAATTGAACCCAATTGCATCGTTTCCATAAAACGAGGAGGAACCTCTGATGGCAGAAATCACCAAAGCAGTAAAGGAAAAGACGGAGGAGAAAGCCGTAAAGTTGGCCGATCCTATCGCCGCTTCAATCGATCCCGCAACTCAACAGATGATCGCCCGCGCTCAGCAGCTGGGCATCGATACTGTATTTGACCGCGCCGTACAGATGAAGCCGTGCAATATCGGCATTCAAGGCATTTGCTGTAAAAACTGCGCCATGGGACCCTGCCGCTTGCCGTTGACCAAAAGCATCAGTGAGGGCGAAGACACCCGCAAAGGCCTTTGTGGCGCCACGGCCAACACCATCGCCGCGCGTAACTTCGCCCGCATGGTGGCCGCCGGTGCCGCGGCCCACTCCGACCACGGCCGCTGCGTGGCCGAGGTCTTCATGGCCGCGGCCCGCAAGGAGAGTGATTCTTATAAAATCAAGGATACCAACAAGCTCGTCGCCGTCGCCAAGGCGTTGAACGTGGAGACCACCGTGGAAGTGGATGGCGCCGTCAAGGATCGCGATATCGATGAAGTCGCCCTGGAAGTGGCCAAAATCGCCCTGAACGAATGGGGCAAGGCCGAAGGCGAATTGGTTTATTTGAAACGAGCACCCCAGCCCCTGTATGAAAAATGGACCAAGGCCGGCGTCAAACCGCGCAATATCGACCGCGAGATCGTCGAGATCATGCACCGCACCCACATGGGCGTGGATCAAGATTACAAAAACATCGTCAAACAGTGCACCCGGGCATCCCTGGCCGACGGCTGGGGCGGATCCATGCTGGCCACCGATCTTCAGGACATCCTGTTCGGCACGCCTTACCCCTTGCAATCCGAAGCCAACCTGGGCATCATGAAACAAGACCATGTCAACATCATCGTCCACGGCCATGAGCCGGTGCTCTCTGAGATGATCGTGGCCGTGGCTCAGCGCAAGGACATGGTCGATTACGCCAAGTCCAAGGGCGCCAAGGGCATCCAACTGGGCGGCATCTGCTGCACAGCCAATGAGATCTTCCAGCGCCACGGCGTTCCCCAGGCCGGCACCTACCTGCAACAGGAACTGGCCATCATCACCGGCGCCTGTGACGCCATGGTGGTGGATATCCAGTGCGTTTTCCAGAACCTGGCCAATGTGGCCAAGTGCTTCCACACCAAGCTGATCACCACCCATCCCATCGCCAGGATGGAGCAGGAGAACGTGATGCACATCGAATTCGATGAGCATCACGCCACGGAAGATGCCGAAAAAATCGTACGCATCGCCATCGACAACTTCCAGAACCGCAAGGGTGAAGTGATGATTCCCCAGTACAAAGCCACGGCCATCGGCGGTTTCAGCGTAGAGTCCGTCGAGTATCACCTGGGCGGCACGTTCCGCGGCACCTACTACACTCTCAACGACAACATCATCAATGGCCGTATCCGCGGTGTCGCCGGCGTCGTGGGTTGCAACAACGCCCGCACCCGCCACAACGAAGCCCATATCGCCGTGGTCAAAGAGTTGATCAAGAACGACGTCATCGTCCTGACTACCGGCTGTAATGGCATCGCCTGCGCCATGGAAGGGTTGCTGACGCCCGAATCAGCCGCCGTCTACTGCGGCCCGGGCCTCAAGGAAGTGTGCGAGACCGTGGGTATCCCGCCCGTACTGCACATGGGCTCCTGCGTGGACAACAGCCGTCTGCTGCTGGCGGCCACCGAAGTGGTCAAGGCCGGCGGTTTGGGCAAAGACATCTGCGATCTGCCGCTGGCTGGCTCCGCTCCAGAGTGGATGAGCGAAAAGGCCATCAGCATCGGCCAATACTTCGTTTCGTCCGGCGTTTACACGGTCTTCGGCCTGCACCTGCCCACCTCCGGCGCACCGGTGTTCCATAACTACCTCTCCAAGGAGATAGAAAAACTTTACGGCGGCAAGTGGGACCTGGAAGCCGATCCGATCAAACATGCCCATTTGATGATCGCCCATATCGACAAGAAGCGCAAAGAGCTGGGCATCGACAAGGCCCGCGACCGCGTGCTCATGGATATGGCCGACCGCCAGAAACTCGAGGCCTAATTCTAAAACCCAACATCCTCAACGAAGGAGGAAAGAAAATATGTCACGACTCGTAGCATTTGCCGCCATCCAGGGCGGCTACAACATCGTCTCTAAGGTCGAAGGTAAATACAAACGCGCATTGCAAAGCTACAATGCCGACACCAAGGTGGGTTTTCCCAACACCGCCTACTATCTGCCGGTGATCTACTCCCTGCTGGGCATCAAAGTGGCGACCCTCGAAGATATGCAAAAACCGCTGGCCTTTGCCCGCAAGCTGCTGCCGCCCCATGTCAAAGGCGCCAACCACCTGCCCTACCTGGGACCCCTGCTGGATGCCGGCATGGCCGCCCTGTTCGCCTTTGAACTCGAAGAGGCCCTGCGCTACCTGGAAGACCCCGACTTCTACCTGCCCACCGAAGAAGTGGACGAAGAAGCCGGCAAGATCTGGCTGGGCGCGGCCGACGACACCATCATGCGCAAACGCGGCGTCGAATTCGTCGACGGCTCGGCCCCCGGCTTTGCCGCCATCGTGGGCGCGGCCCCCGATCCTGAAACCGCTAAAATGATCGTGGAAGAGTATCAGCGCCGCAGCTTGTACATCTTCTGCGCCGCCAACCAGAATGGCACCACGGTCATCGATCAGCTGCGTACCGCTGGTGTGCAAGTGGGCTGGAACACCCGTATTATTCCCTTCGGCCCTGATATCAGTTCAGCCATCTTCGCCCTGGGATTTGCCAACCGCGCAGCCATGGCCTTCGGCGGCGTACAGCCCGGCGACCATAAAAAGATCCTCAAATACAACAAGGACCGCATCTTTGCCTTTGTCAATGCCCTGGGCGACGTCAACGCCGAATGGGCGGCGGCGGCGGCCGGTTGCGTAAACTGGGGCTTCCCCACGATCGCCGACACCGATATTCCCGAGATCCTGCCCACCGGTATCTGCACCTACGAACACGTGGTGGCCAACATCAAACACGAAGATATGGTGCAAAAATCGGTGGAAGTACGCGGCCTGAAGACCACGGTCAGCAAGATCGACATTCCCTGCGCCTTTGGTCCGGCCTTCGAGGGCGAGCGCGTGCGCGGTGCTGATTTGTACTGCCAGTCGGGCGGCGGCAAGACCCAATGCACCGAGTATCTGAAGATGGCCAACATGAACGAGATCGAGGACGGCAAAGTCACCATCGTCGGTCCGGACATCAAGGACATCAAAGAGGGCGGCGCCTTCCCCATGGCCATTTACATGCAAGTGGCCGGCCGCGAATTCCAGGAAGATTTCGAGCCGATCCTGGAGCGCCAGACCCATCACCTGATCAACTACATCCAGGGCATCATGCACATGGGCCAGCGCGACATCGCCTGGGTGCGCATCAGCAAGCAAGCCGTTGAGAAGGGATTCACGCTCAAAGACATCGGCGTGGTGTTGCATGCCAAATTCCACAAGGATTTCGGCAAGATTCTGGACAAGGTCCAGGTGACCCTTTACACCAAGAAAGAGGATGTGGACAAGATCACCGCAACAGCCCGCGCCGCTTACAAGCACCGCGACGAACGCGTGGAGAATATGACCGACGAGGATGTGGAGACTTATTACTCCTGCACCCTGTGCCAGTCGTTTGCCCCCACCCATGTGTGTACCGTCAGCCCGGAGCGTACCGGTCTGTGCGGCGCTTACAACTGGATGGATTGCAAGGCCTCTTTCGAGATCAACCCCACCGGCCCCAACCAGCCCATCGAAAAGGGTGAAGTACTGGATGCCAAGATGGGTACGTTTGCCGGCGTGGACGCGTTCATCAAGAAAGCCTCGCGCGGCGCCATTCAAAGCTACAACTTCTACTCCATGGTCGTTAACCCCATGACCACCTGCGGCTGCTGCGAAGCCATCGCGGCCATGCTGCCGGGCTGCAACGGGGTCATGACGGTTAATCGTGAGTATGCCGGCGAGACCCCCTGCGGCATGAAGTTCACCACCCTGGCCGGTGTCATGGGCGGCGGCGCTTCTTCTCCGGGTTTTGTGGGCCACTCCAAGTTCAACGTCACCCAGAAGAAATTCATCAACGGTGATGGTGGATTGCTGCGCATGGTGTGGATGCCCAAGATCCTGAAAGAAGAGATCAAGGATCGTCTGATCAAACGCGGCAAGGAGCTGGGCGTACCCAACTTCTACGATATGATCGCCGATGAAACCGTGGGCGTCACCGAAGAGGAGATCATGCCCTTCCTGAAGGAAAAGGGCCATCCGGCCCTGGCCATGCCTCCGATAGTGGGCTGATACCAATCATTGAATGGGAGGCGGGACAGATACCGCCTCCCCATCGACACTTTAATAGGATAAGGAGAAACCAATGGCATTAACCGGTATTCAGATTTTCAAGCTCCTGCCGAAAACCAACTGCAAGGAGTGCGGGGTGCCCACTTGCCTGGCCTTTGCCATGAACCTGGCATCGGGCAAGGCCGAGTTGGACGCCTGCCCCTATGTATCGGAGGAGGCCCGCGCCCAGTTGGCCGAGGCCTCGGCACCACCGATCCGGCCGGTCGTAGTCGGCAAAGGCGTGCGCAAGGCGACCAGCGGCGGTGAAACCGTCCAGTACCGCCACGAAAAAACCTTTTACAGCCCTACCCTGCTGGCCGCCCAGATCACGTCGGACATCTCCGCCGATGCCCTGGCAAAAAAACTCAAGGGGTGGAACGCCCTGCAATATGAACGCGTCGGCCTGAACCTGCGGCCCGAGCTGGTGGCGTTGAAAGACGTCAACGGCAATGCCGATACATTCGGCAAGCTGGCCAAGCAGATCGCCGAAACATCGGAATTCAATCTGATTCTGATGACTGAAAAGGCCGATGTGATGAAAGCCGGCGTGACCGCAGCCGGATTCAAGCGGCCCCTGCTGTACGCCGCCACCGCGGCCAATGCCGATGCCATGGGCAAATTGGCCAAAGAGAGCAACCTGCCCCTGGCCATCAAGGCCGATTCGGTGGAAGCCCTGGCCAAGCTCAGCGACAAACTGACCGGCATGGGCCTCAAGGACCTGGTGCTCGATCCAGGCAGCCGTGAACCCAAGCAGGCCAACGCCGACATGATCGCCCTCCGTCGCGCAGCGCTGAAAAACGCCAACCGCTCGGTGGGTTTCCCCACCATCGCCTTCCCGTGCGAAATGGCCTCCAACCTGGATGTGGAGACCATGCTGGCGGCCATGTTCATTGCCAAGTACGGCGGCATCGTGGTGCTTTCCGACTTTGCCGGTGAGAGCGTCTTCCCGCTGCTGCTGGAACGGCTCAACATCTTCACCGACCCGCAACGCCCCATGACGGTCACCGAAGGCATCTACCAGATCGGCACGCCCAACGAGAAATCGCCGGTGCTGGTCACCACCAACTTCGCCCTGACCTACTTCATCGTCTCCGGCGAAATCGAGAGCAGCCGCGTGCCCTCCTGGCTGCTGATCAAAGACTCCGAAGGCCTGTCGGTTCTTACGGCCTGGGCCGCCGGCAAATTCGCCGGCGACGATGTCGGCGCATTCGTCAAGAAAAGCGGCATCATGGACAAGGTCAAACACACCCAACTGATCATCCCTGGTTATGCAGCCGCCATCGTGGGCGATGTCGAAGAAGAACTGCCCGGTTGGACCATTACCGTTGGTCCGCGGGAAGCCGCCCACATTCCCGGCTTTCTCAGAGAGCGGTTCAAATAGTCCCACAAACGGGGATGGCCACCCTCGTGGCTATCCCTGTCTTGTTTACCAGTCAAACTGTTTGCGCCGGGTGGAAAAATTTAGTAGGAAGCGGTCAACGTACGGAACATCCCGCGCATTCAGCGACCCGCACAATATAAACACCTGAGTGAACGCATAATCTTAAGGGAGGTTTTATGTTACTCATTGGCGAAAGCTTAAACGTCATTAACAAAAAGATCGGCCGCGCTTACAAAGAGCGCGATCCCAAACCGATCCAGGAAGAGGCCTTGTTTCAAAGAGAAAAGGGCATGGACTACATCGACATCAACCTCGGACCTGCCAAAAAAGAAGGCGCGGAACTGATGCCCTGGGTAGTCAAGGTAGTGCAGGAAGTGGTGTCCGACATTCCCCTGGCCCTGGACACCTCCAACATCGACGCCATCGCGGCGGCCCTGAAAGTGATCAAACAGGTTCCCAGCGGCACCCCGCACATCATCAACTCCATCATGGTGCGTCCGGAACGCTATGAGCGCATGGTGCCCCTGGCGGCCGAGACCAACTCCGATTTCATCGCCCTGATGTGGGGCCCCGAAGGGTTGCCGCGCGACGAAAACGAACGCGCCGCCCTGTGCGTGGAGCTGCTTTACTTCGCCAACGAAGCGGGCATCCCCAACGAAAAGATCTGGGTGGACGGCATCGTCACACCGGTGAACATCCAGCAGCCCCAAGCCATCAGCCTGATGGAGTTCCAGAAGATGATTCCCGACATGTGCCCGGGCGCCAAGAGCACCTGCGGTTTGTCCAACATCTCCAATGGTCCTCCCGACCACCTGCGGCCCATTTTAAACCAGACCAACATGGTGATGCTGGGAAAGTGCGGCATGGTATCGGTGATCTCCGATCCGCGCGACGACCAACTGACCGCCATCGCTAAAGGCAAACGCCCGGACATCGTGGAATTGATTTACGGCATGATGGACGGCAACACCCCCAACATCGCCAGCCTCTCCAAAGAGATGCAGGACTACGCCAAAACCGTCAACGTGATCCTGGGCAGAGCTCTCTATTCGGATTCCTGGTTGGAAGTGTAAGGCCGGACTTGTTCGCCACGAAAAGCAAAAGCCCCTTCCGCCGTTGCGCGGATGGGGCTTTTTCGTTACGCATATTATTTGAGGGCCACCGCCCCGCGGGTCAATCAGAGCGATCCGGCGTGCGGAACGTTACAAAACGCGAATCCTGCCCGAAGTAGTGCTTTCCGTAGACGTCGTCCATCAAAGGCACGTACATGGCCTTGATACCGGAATCGAAGTTCTTATGATAATAGATCAGCTTGAATGTGTGAGGCCCCTCTTCCAGGGAGATCATCGTCTCCAACTCCTTTTCATCGTTCCTTTCGTAACGGCTCAACACGATCTTTTGGTCCACATGCAGTTCGAACCCTTCTTCGCAATAGACGAACAGGTGTAAAGCGCCCGCTGCCTGCATTTCGAATCGGCCCGCCAGTTCAGCGTCAAAAGCATCTTTGTAGCCCAATTCCCCGAGGATCTGATGCGTGAGTTCTTTTTCAAAAGGAAAATTCAAAAGGTCCACATAGCCTATGCGCTCATTCAAAGAGAGGTTGTGCGGTCGCACCTTCAGGTGGATAATCTCGCGCATTTCCAACTTGCGCAATTCGGAGTAGCCAGCGGCGATGAATAGAATGCAGAGTAAAACAAAAACAGAAATCAATAGCTTTTTCACATAGCATTGGAGGTTTCCAACAATCGCAAAGAGAGCCTCTACCGCCATCAGGTAGATGGCGAATACGAAGCCATAGATGTAGCGGTGTTCGCTGTTGAAGAGGTAGCTGGTAACGAGCGATAAAACGATGATTGAAAAAAGGGCAAGTCCGACCTTAGAGTCCGTCCTGCGGCCAGGGTTCGTCCAAAAGGAAAAGAAGACAACGAGGGTCATAAGAAAGAAGATATAC
>JBAQGR010000293.1:0-1532 GCA_049287895.1 Desulfatitalea sp. | reverse complement strand
GAAGGGCTGGTGATGCTGCGGCAGTGGCCGGACGGCGATGCTTTCGACTACCGGGCGTTGATCGATTTTGCCATCGATCTGCGCGCCGGCCGCATTCCCTCGGACCGGCTCTTCATCAAGCGGCTCAAGCAGGAGCGGGACGTGGCCGCCCTGCTGCTGGTGGACCTGTCGCGTTCGACGGCCAATGCGGTGGTGGGCGGCCAGGGAACGGTGCTGGGGGTGGCCAAGGAGGCCCTGGTGCTTTTCTGCGAAGCGTTGCAGGTGGTCGGCGACACCTTTGCCATCGCCGGATTTTCCGGCACCGGGCGTCATTCGGTGGATTACTTCCGCATCAAGAACTTCGACGAGCCGTTGGGCGCCACCGTGCAGGGCCGGATCACGGCCCTGCGACCCCAGCGCAGCACGCGCATGGGCGCCGCCATCCGCCATGCCACGGCCCAGTTGGCCACGGTCGGCTCGCGGGTGCGGCTGTTGATCGTGGTCAGCGACGGCTTCCCCAACGATCTGGGCTACAAGGCCGATTATGCCATCGCCGACACGCGCCGCGCGGTCCAGGAGGCGCGCACGCGCAACGTGCACGTCAAGGCCATCACCGTCAACATCGGCAGCGACCCGCGCCTGGACGACCTGTACGGCCGCATGCATCACCATGTGATCGGCGACGTGCGCGAACTGCCGGACAAATTGCTGCGGCTGTACGGCACGCTGACGCGGCGCTTGTAGGGGCGAACCTTGTGTTCGCCCCATGGTGCACGCCGCATACAAAAAAGGGTGATCACAAGGATCGCCCCTACGCATGGCACGATGATCCTGTGGATAGGATTGGGAATCTCTCGACTTTTACTCTTTTATGCTTAAAGTTGGCGCCAGACGGGGGCGCAAAAGATGCCCCGGTGGGATGCCAAGAACATCAAAGAAAGCACGACACTATGCTTATCCATGACGATCTGTTCTCCTGGGAAGGGTTCGGCGGGGTGTATCAATTGGCGGCCGGCCGTTGCCGGCTGCGCATCTTCGATCTCTCCAAGGGCGAACACAGCAAGGTAGCCCACATCAAACCCGTGATCGTGGTGGTTTCCGACACGCCGGGCACGCACTCCCAGTATAAGCAGATATCGGTGCGCAGTTGTGCCAGCCATGTGGCCACCTCGGTGGCCGCCCGGTTCAAGATCGATCCCCATCGCATGACCTACGTGGAGTACTACCCCGCCTCCACTTACGGCGACAAGAACCAGCATGTGATCCCGGCCAAATACGATGTGGTCGATTTTGCCTGGTTCGAGGATAAGGCCTTGCATCCCAAATGGCGACCGTTGGCGCCGCCTCTGCTGGAAACGGTGGCCCAACTGATCGCCGAATCGGAAGAGCCCTCGGCCGCTTAGAAGTGTTGTGTTTCTAAAAAATTTGGGCAGTATACCCTTCAGCGTATGTTTTCCAGCAATGCTGGAAATCTATAATTTGTAATGAGCAAACGCGTCCGCAAGAGTCTTTGCCCGCGCATCCATTGAATTTTTCAGGCATTGCGAATCAGG
>JBAQGR010000292.1:0-5377 GCA_049287895.1 Desulfatitalea sp. | reverse complement strand
GCGGCCCTGACCTACGGCTATCGCATGGAGCTGCTCGACGATCCATCGTTGTGGCCTTTTTACAACAAATATCTTCAAGGGTGGGACCGGCCATGAAAAGAAAAATAAAAATCATCTTACCCTTGGTTCTACTGGGCATTGTGTTGATCTCCTATGTGCATTCGGATGGCAATCCGGCCAACCTGGTGGACGCCACGGTGGCGAACGATGCACGAGCCGTCAAACGATTGATCGGGCAGGGCGCCGATCCCAACGAAAAGGATTACTTGGGCAACACCGCCTTAATAGTCGGAGCCGCCTGGGGAAGCATCAAAGCCGCGGAAGCATTGTTGGACAACGGCGCGGATGTCAATACCAAGCGGAAGGATGAGGGCACGGCGCTAATGGGAGCCGCCGCCCTCGGGCATGAAAAAATGGTCAAGCTGCTGCTGGCAAGGGGAGCCCACATCGATGCCCGCAATGACCGGGGCGAGACCGCGCTGACCGCCGCCGTAATTCAGAATCAAATAGATATCGTAAAAATTCTGTTGGAGAGAGGCGCCGATATCAATATGCCCGACAATAGCGGCGAAACGCCACTGCACCATACCGCGTACCTCGGCCATACAGATATCGCTAAAGGCCTGATCGATCGTGGCGCACAGGTGGATAAAAAAGACAAAGATGGATATACTCCTTTAATGATGGCTGTATCTTACCCTGCTATCGTTAGCCTACTGCTTCAAAAAGGAGCGGACGTTAATGCCCAGGCAGGGGAAGGATTCACCGCGATATTAAGGGCCGCCGACAAAGGCGCCGACAAATCCTTCAAAATATTACTAAATGCAAATGCCAATTTAAACTTGGAAAATACAGGAAGCCGCTCCCTCTTAAGGGCGGCCGTAACCAGCGGTAACAAAGAAATCGTAGATACGCTTCTCGGCTTGGGTGCCGATGTAAACTTAGTGGATGGCATTGGAAATACTGTTTTGATTACAACTGCATCTATAGATGCTGAGTCAGTGGACATCGCAAAAGCCCTCATCGCCAAAGGCGCTGATGTCCAGAAACCAGACAGCAAGGGACGCTCCGCTCTCATGTGGGCCGCAATGAGAAATTTTGCCGGCATCGCCCAGGTGTTGCTCGACAGCGGTGCCCAGGTGGACCAGCCCGATCACGAAGGCTGGACCCCCCTGATGCAGGCCGCCAAGCAGGGCCACGTAGAAACGGTTCGGGTGCTGCTGCAAAAAGGCGCCGACGTCGCGCTCAAAAACAAGGAAGGCAAAAGCGCCTTGGAATACGCCAAGGGTTGGGAAGCCCGGCGCATGATCGAGCAATCCATGGATAAGTAGTATTTACTGCGGCGATTCTCGCCACACCAAACCGGGTAGCCCCAAAAAAGACCCCTCCCCCCGCATTGCATGGGGGTGGGGGCCATGCAAACCGGAGTTCAATCCGGGGACAGAACCCGCGCCGCTATGCGGCGGCCGCGCCGGTGACAAAGCCCTTGGAGGGTCCGCCGGTGGAAGAAGGCGTACCGGCGATTTGGGCCAAATAGGCGGCCCCGAGTTCTTTGATGTGATCGCCGATGTTGTCGAAGTAGTTATAGTGGATCTGCTCTTCATCGATGATGGCCTCGAAGAGCTTCATGCTCGTACTGTCGCCGTTCTCGCGGCATACCAGCAGAAATTCGTTGTAGACCTCCATGGTGTGGTCTTCCAGATCGGCGTCGAAGGGGAAGATGACCTCGACCTTCTGACCTTTCTTGGTCTTGGCTGCCGGCTCGCTGACCGGCTCGCCCCCCAGCTCCTTGATCCGTTCGGCGAACATTTCGGCATGGCGCATCTCATCGATGGCGATCAGCTTGACCTTGCCCGCCAGCTCGCCGTAATCCATGTCGTCCAGGTTGTAATGCTGGTTCATGTACTGACTGATGGCCTGCAACTCCATGGCCCGCGCCTGGTTCAACACATCGATGACTTTGCTTCGCTTGTCGTTTTTGGCTTTCTTTTCCATTGCGCTTTTCTCCTTTGGTTTGCGGTTTGGACGATGGGAATCGCTCGCCGCCAGCTCCGCTAAGGGGTTCCGTCGGGATCGAACTTCAATGCCTGGAAGTCGATGTTCCTCGCCGCCGCTTCGATCTCTTCCAGCGGGATTTCGGGCAGGCTTTTGCGGTCGGGCCGCAGGCTTTTGGCCTCCCGCAGATACACATGGACGATCTCTTTCATGCCGCGCAGGGTGTTCCAATGGATCAGGACACGGATACAGCGGGGCAGGCTGTCGGGCACTTGCATTTCATGGCCGCACATCAACGCCGCGTCGTACCAGCCCAATTGGCGCGCGGCCAGGGCCGGATAGGTGGCGTTCAAATCCACGGTGGTGGTAAAAAAGACGCTGGTCACATCCTCCAGCGCCATATGGTTGGCCCGCATGATGACAAACAGCAGCTCGCGCGTCGCTTCCAGGATGGCCTCGGCCGTATTGCCGGCAGCCGTGGTGGCGCCGCGCACGCCCCGGCAGCGCATGATCGAGGACGCCCCATCGGGCCTGGCGTCTTTCATCTCTTTGCTTTCAACCGTCATCATTCACCTTTCCGCGTGTCCGTCAGATAAGGGTCATCACCATCTTCACCGCCTCCCGGCTGAAGTGCTTGCAGCGCTCGATGGTATTGTTGGCCTTGAAAAGCCGTTGACCTGTTAAAGATGCAATGCACGCCGCTGGCCGTCGATCTCCACCGTGGTTTTGCAGAAGGTCAGCTTATTGATGATCTTACCGTCCTTGAAATGGATCACATCTACGCCGTGGCGTTTTTCCAGCTTGCCGGCGAACTCTTTCTCCGGGCAGGGCCATTCCAGCCGCCAGCGGAAGAGCACCTTCTGGTCCACCTCATCCACGAAAAGCTCCTCTTCGAGAAAACGAAAGTCGCCTCGGCTGAACCAGGGCTGCCATGCCTTGCGCAACGCTTCCCGGCCCACGGCCTTGCCGCCGGTCCAATTCTCGAAAAGCACATCGGCGTGCATGAGGGCCAACACCCCCTCCAGGTCGTAGCGTTCCCAGGCCCTGTTCCACTCGTTCAAGGCCCGCTGGATCTCTTCCCTTGAAAGCTTCATCGTCCGCTCCTTCGGTCATGGCGTGTCGGCATCCGGCTTCAGCGCTTCAGGGTTTCTACATATTTGAGCCCGACCGTCAGCGCCGCGGTCGTACTACTCATCGATACCCGAAAGCTTTTTGGCGGCCTTCTTCTTCTCCGCCATGTTGGCCAGCCGGGAGATCATGATGCGCTGGGCCTGGGGCGAACCGGCGCCATGCATCGACTCGGTCAGATAGCCCACGGCCGCCGTGCCCAACGTCAAGTTCTCGATGAGACGCAAGATCCGCATGCGGTTCATGGTGGGCACGTCGCAGTTGCCGGCGTAGTACTTGTCCAGCCACTGGCCCGTGGTGGGCGATTTGAAATCCTCTTCGGCCGGCATGGTGACCATGAGACCGCCGGCAATATCCTGGGCCAGGCGGGCGATCTCGTATGGGAAACGCGTCACGTTCTGCTTGTGCACGTTGGCCAGCAGCTTGTCCACCCCATAGGTGCCGCTGGGCTCCTTGTGGCCCTCGCTGGCGCAGGAGAGACAGCCGCAGTAAAGCGTTTCATTGAGATGGTTCATCTCGATGATCTTGTCCTTGACGTGCGAGGCCCGCTCGGCGCCGTTGTACTCGGCGGCCGTCTGGGCCGCGCCGATGAGCACGTCGCCCACGCCCACCTTGCAGGCGTAACTCTGGCGGTGGTAGGAGGCGAAGTTCTCCACCAGACTGCCGGCGAACGCGTACTCCTTGTACATGAAGACCCGCTCCCAGGGCACCAGGACATTGTCGAAGACCACCAGGGCTTCGTGGCCGCCGAAAATGGCGTTGCCACGGTCCAGTCGGCCCGCTTCCAGCTTGCGCGTGTCGCACGACTGGCGGCCCATAATATAGATGATGCCCTTGGTGTCGCTGGGCAGGGCGAAGCTGACGGCATAATCCTTGTCTTCGGCGCGCATGGCGATGGTGGGCATGACGATGATCTCATGAGAGTTGACCGCGCCGGTCTGGTGGGCCTTGGCTCCGCGCACCACGATGCCCTCCTTGCGCTCTTCCACTACATGCAGGAAGAGATCGGGATCGGCCTGCTGGTGAGGCGCCAGGCCGCGGTTGCCCTTGGGATCGGTCATGGCGCCGTCGCACACCAGATCGTGCTCCTGCACGAAGGTGAGGTATTTGATGAAGCGCTGGTTGTACTCGGTGCCGTGGGCCTTGTCGATGTCGAAGGTGACGATGGAGAGGGCGTTGAGGGCGTCCATGCCCACGCAGCGCTGGAAGCAGCAGCCGGTGGCACGGCCCATGAGCCGGCCCATCTTGCTCTTCTTGACCAGATCCTCCACGTTCTGGTGAATGTGGGTAAAGCGGTTGATGCGCTTGCCGGTGAGATGGGATTTGGTGGTCATGATATCTTCGTGTTCGGGGCGCAGGGCCATTTCATAGGTTTTGGCCACGGCGTTCATAGAGGGCCGGATGATGGGATCATCCACCACGTTCTCCACACGCTTGCCGAACATATACACTTCAAGATTCAACCTGCGCAGGCTCTCTTCGTAGTGCTTGGGGGTCATCATGCTCCAAAACACCTTTCTTTATAAAATTCGATTAGTTATCGTATATCACAAGGTTAGGGCCTCACTATAGGGGGAAACAAAGCAGCCTGTCAAGCCGGCTTTGCCGGGGATCAAAGTGGAAAATTGACAAACACTGGCGTGTGCTCTTCCGGGCAATCGCAAATACTGGCATAACCCAATACAATTTGATACGATGCGCCCCGGAAACCAACTGAGCGCCAATACGAATGAAAGGTAAACCAATGACTTATAACACCATCGCCGTCGAAAAACGGGATCGCATCGGCCTGCTCTTTTTAAACCGTCCGGAAGTGCTCAATGCCCTGAGTGAGGAGATGAGCCGGGAGCTGCTGCACTTTCTCGCCGCGGCCGCCGCAGACGACGATATCCGGGTACTGATCCTCAGCGGCAAGGGACGGGCCTTCAGCGCCGGCGCCGATCTGAACATGTTCAAGAACCGCTATGAAGCCTACCGGGAATCGGGCCAGAGCTCGAACGCGGCCCGGGTGGAACTGCCCCGCGCCTTCATCGGATTCCCCAAGCCGATCATCGCAGCCATCAACGGCCCGGCCGTGGGCTTTGGTGCCACTTTGCCGCTGAACTGCGACATCCGCCTGGCCTCCAGCCAGGCCAAGATCAGCTTCGCCTTTGCCCGCGTGGGCGTCACCCCGGAATTCGGCAGCTCCTACTTCCTGCCGCGCCTGATCGGCTACGGCAAGGCCGCCGAACTGGTCTACACCGCCAAGATGTTC
>JBAQGR010000291.1:0-1534 GCA_049287895.1 Desulfatitalea sp. | reverse complement strand
CCCTCCCTGATTTCAGCCGCTGGGGAGAGGTGGCGCCCGTTGAGTGGACGGCTGTGCGCCGCCTGACCGCCCAAAGCACCGCCACCTCTTGGCGCGTGGTGCCGCACGTCACCCAGTTCGATCGGGCCGATATCCGCCATGTGGAAGCGTTTCTGCGCAGCAACGCGCCCAAAATGGAGGCGCAGGGGATCAAATTGTCGCTCACGGCGATTGTCATGAAGGTGTGCGCCATGGCCCTGGTCCAGTTCCCTCGATTCAATGCCAGCGTGGACCCGGCGCACGACCGCATTATTTTTAAAAAGTATGTGCACATCGGCCTGGCCGTGGATACGGAAAGGGGATTGCTGGTACCTGTGGTCCGCAACGCCGACCGGAAAAGCATCGGCGAACTGGCCGCCGCAATCGCCGATCTGGCCGCCAGGGCGCGCAGCAAAAAGATCAAACCGGATGAGATGGAAGGCGGCAGCTTCACCCTATCCAATCAGGGCGGGATCGGAGGCACCCAGTTTACACCCATCGTCATGTGGCCCCAGGTCGCTGTTTTGGGGATGAGCCGTACCCGTGTCGAACCAGTGTATGTCGACGGCGCATTTGTGCCGCGCTCCATTCTGCCCCTGGCACTCTCATATGACCACCGCATCATCGACGGTGCCGATGCGGCGCGCTTTCTGCGCTGGGTGTGCGAGGGGCTCGAAATGCCGCTCACGTTACATCTAACGTAAATGGTGCGTTTGGTTGCCGGTTTAGCAAATTGAGGAGCAGAAGCTATGAGCGATATGCAGACCCATCTGGTCGTCATCGGCGGCGGTCCCGGCGGTTATGCCGCCGCATTCCTGGCCGCCGATCTGGGCATGCAGGTCACCTTGGTGGATCCAGGTGAAAATCCTGGGGGGGTATGTCTTTACCGGGGCTGTATCCCGTCCAAGGCGCTCTTGCATGCGGCCAGGGTGATCACGGAAACCAAAGCGGCCGAGGCTTTCGGCGTGAGCTTCGCGGGCCTGACCATCGATCCTGCCCGGCTCAGGTCATGGAAAGATATGGTGGTGGAGCGGATGACCGCTGGATTGGGCCAACTGGCCCGGCAGAAAAAAGTTCGCTATCTTCAAGGCACCGCGGTTTTCCAGGACAACAGGACGCTTCTGGTTTCGGGGATCGATGGCGTCCAGAATCGCTTGAGCTTCCAGCAGGCCGTTATTGCCACGGGCTCCCATCCGACCCGGCTGCCCGCATTGGATATCGACTCCGAGCACCTCTGGGACTCCACCAGCGCCCTCGCACTGCAAACCATTCCCAAGCGGCTGCTGGACATCGGCGGCGGTTACATTGGCCTGGAGTTGGGAACCGTCTACAGCGCTTTGGGCTCCGAGGTTCATGTGGCGGAGATGACCAGCGACCTGCTGCCTGGGGTGGACAAGGATCTGGTGCGCTTTCTGCGTCAGCGGCTCATGGAACGGTTCGCGGCCATCCATTTGCAAACCACGGTGACGGATATGAAAGCGCGCAAGAACGGCGTCCGCGTCACCATGGCAGGACC
>JBAQGR010000290.1:0-3500 GCA_049287895.1 Desulfatitalea sp. | reverse complement strand
CGGCCGGATCGTAGGTGTAGTGGCGCACCTGGTGCAGCGGGTCGATGGATTCGACGATGCGGCCCAGGGGGTCGTGGGCATAGCGCCAGTCGCCGGCGCGGCTGTCCTGCTTGGCGATGAGGTTGCCCGAAAGGTCGTATTGGTAGCTGCGTTCGATCTGGGTCAGCGAGGAGGCTGTGCGCTGGTGGCTGAGCCGCCCCTCTTGATCGTAACCGTAGGTTCTGGAGAGTTGCTCGGATAGGCGTTCGGCGCTGATCCGGCCCAATGCGTCGCGGCTGAAGGTGATGGGCGCCTGGTCGTTGATCCGGATGGACGCTACCCTGCCGTTTTCGTCATGGGTGTAGACGATCCGGTTGCCGTGGCTGGTGGCGCGGCCAATGCGAAGGCCGCCGGCGTCATGGTCGTATTGGACCCAAAAGGAACCGCTCTTTTCGAGGATCAGGCGGCCGTCGGCGTCAAAGGTGCGCTCCACACGAATGTCGGGGGATTCGAAGGCGATCAATTGGCCGGCCGGGTCCCAGGAGAAGGTTTCTCTCTCTTCGCTTGCGAACAGCTTTTCGATCATGCGACCGGTGCGGTCATAGGCGTAGTCAATGGTGCGGCCCAGCGGGTCGATGCTCCGGATCACTTGGCCGGCCGGATCGTACTGGTAGCGCCGGCTTTGCCCGTAGTAATCGGTCTGGGCCGCGACGCGGCCGGCCGGATCGAAGACAAAGCGATGGGTCTGGCCCCGTTCGTTGGTGACGCCGGTCAGGTGCTCTTCGCTGTCGTAGTGGTACTGAACGACCGTGCCGTCGGCGTTGATGCGCCGGGCCAATTCGTTGATGCCGGTGTATTCGAAGCGGGTTTGTCGGCCGGCGGCGTCTGTGTGCAGCAGCAGGTTGTCTTCCGGGTCCCATTCAAAGCTCTGGCGCAGGCCGGTGGGCGAGACGGCGGCCACCGGCCGGGAGCGTTCATCATAGCTGTAACGGGTGGCTGCACCCATGGGATCGATGACGGCCGTGATGTTGCCGAACGGATCGCGCTGGTAGTGTGAGCGTTCACCCGAGGGTTGGATCACGGATTCGATCAGACCGTTGGGGTCCCACTCGAAGCGCGTGATCCGGCCCTGGGGATCGGTGACCGCGGCCAGATCGCCCGCGCGGTCGTAGTCATACCTGGTAACGGCGCCCAGGGGGCTGATCTTTTCGATCAGTCGGCCGTGGTCGTCAAAATGCTGTTGCAGGATCTTGTCGTTGGGTTCCAGGATCCGGATGGGCCGGTGCCGGTCGTCGTAGACAAAGGCCATGCGGCTGTCGTCGGCCCGGGTGATCTCCAGAAGATTGCCGGCCGCATCGTAGGCGTAGCGCGTGATCCGCTCCAGGGGATCGGTGACGGAGATGATGCGTCCCACTGCGTCGTATTCATAAAGGGTGGCCCCGCCGCTGCCATCGACCACTTTTATGGGCAGACGGTCGGCGTCGTAGTGGTATTGCCATACATGGCCCAGGGAGTTGGTGACCTGGGTGCGCCGCTCGTAGCCGGGGTATTCGAAGCGATAGTCGTACAAGCCGTTGTCGCCCCAACTGTGGATGCAGCGGCCCTTGGCGTCGTAGTCGTAGTAAAAAGAGAGGCCGTTGCGGTCGCGGTGGCGGGTCAGGCGGCCCTCTTCATAGGTGTAGTGTTTGGCATGGCCCGCGGCATCGATGGCGGCCGTCAGGTTGCCCTCTTGATATTGGTAGCGCACAAGGGGCCGCCGGCCAAGGGCCATCTGGACGATGCGGCCTTGTTCGCAGGCGATCCGGATTGTTCGGCCGCCGTTGTCCTGGATGGCGGTCAAAAGGCCCTCTTCGCGGACAAAGCGCAGATGGTTGCCGGCACGGTCGCTGATGCGGGTCACCAGGGAGCGGTCGTGATCAAAGGCTTGGCCGAATTGGTAGCACAGGCCGGATTTGAGCTGGACCTGGTAACCACCTTGGATGGCCGACAGTACGCTGCCGTTGGCTGCTTCCATGACCGGAGTGTCTGTGGGAAGCCGTTCGAACACGGCCCCGCCGGGCGAGCCGTCGTAGAAGACGACCATCTCTTCTTCCAGTTGCAAACGGGCATCGGCCGGGCATTGCCAGCCTTGACCCAGCAGACCGTTGTATTGGACATGGGAGCCGTAGTGGCGGGTCCAGTTCAAGGGGATGCGGCCGGGCAGGCTAAAGTCGCTCTGGGTCAGAATTACTTCACCGCTGACGGCGTTGACCGGCTCGGCCGTGGTGGTGATGTCGCCTTTGTCCGTGCTTTTGCGGCTTTTGGCCTGGGTTTCGGGAGATGCGGCGGCCGCTTTTTTGCGGGCTGCCTGCGCAAGCTGATCACCTTGTTCGATGGGAGCGTTCTTGGCCAGGGTGGTCGCCGCTTTTTTGGCCCGGCGGGCGAAGATGGCGCCCACACCCAAGCCGATCAGGCCGATGGCCGCGCCGATGGCGCCGTCGGTGAGGGCTTCTTTAACCATCGTAAGGGGCGGCACGGCCTGGCCGGTGATCGTGGCCATGGCACATTGTTCGGCCACCGAAGATCCCGCCCCCGAAAGAAAACCGACGCCGGCCATGCCGGCCAGGGTCGAGGCGGCGACGGCGCCCTCGATGGCCGCGCCCACGCCGCCGCCGATGGCCCCGATGGCACCGCCGATCAAAGCCGCCTTGGCGATCTTCCAGCCGTCGGTGCCGTTGCCGGACTGCTTCTGGCGGTAGTATTCGATGCCGGCCCCGATGGCCGCGCCAATGGCCATGCCGATCAAAATCGGCACGAAGAAAAGCTCGCCGTGGGGATCGATTCGGTTGATGGGATCGCCGTCGCAGTAAGCGTAGAAGTTGTCGCCGCCGCCTTCCAGGAACAGCGGGTCCAGGGAGAGATAGCGGCCCAGGCGCGGGTCGTAATAACGGGCCGCGCTGTAGTGCAGACCGCTCTCCGCATCATAGTAGTGGCCGGCCAGACGCAGGGGCTGGTAGATTTCTTCCCCTTTTTGGATGCGGGCGTTGCCGAAGGCGTCATAGTCCGCCTGCCAGGCCACGGCGCCGTTGATATCGGTGAGGCACAAGGTTTCGTAGCGGTGGCCGAAGGCGGCGTAGTACATGCGCTGGTTCTGGCGCAGGGCCAGCAATACCGGCGTGCCGGGAAAGAACAGGTAGTCGATGGTCCGGTCTGCGTCCGGGCCCAGGACGATCTCTTGCAGCACCTGGGCCCCGGCCCAGACATAGCGGGTGCGGATGCCGTTGACCCGCTTTTCCACCCGGCGCCCGAAGGCGTCGTAGGCGTAGCGGGCCTCGGTGCCGGGCGTGGCGGCCGATGCCAGGCGGTTGGCGCTGGCCCAGCCATAGGTGCTTTGGCCGGTGGGGCCGCTGGCTTCGGTCTGGTTGCCCAGGGCATCGTGGTCAAAGCCGGGCAGGGCGATGCGGTCCGCGGCATCGATCTCGTAACGGCCGTGACTGTCGGCCAACCGGTTGGCTTTGGCGTCGAGGGTAAAGCTTTCGTTC
>JBAQGR010000289.1:0-1580 GCA_049287895.1 Desulfatitalea sp. | reverse complement strand
TGAACGCAAAATCGGAAGAAGAGGCGATCAACCAAGTGTTGAGGCAGTTTGATACCGATCTTCAATTGGCTGCGTCGACGCTTGGCCTTGCCGGAAAATTGAACATCCAATCGGTTTTCCCAGTGTGAAATCGGATAAATCATAGATGATGGACTCGTAAAAAGTCGCAGGAGGTCCGTTTGTGTCATCCCCGCGAAGGCGGGGAACCAGTATTTCAGATGGTTCTGGACTCCCGCCTTCGCGGGAGTGACGGTCCTCGGACTTTTTACGAGGCCATCATAGATCGATCTCACGTCAACTTGAACCCGGTCCCCAAGCCTATGCGCCTTCTGGTTCTGACCACCTCGTATCCATCTTCGACTTATCCCCACAGCGGCGTTTTTGTCCGGCGCATGCTGGAGCGGCTGCCGGAGGATATCCAGATTACCGTGCTGACGCCTGGTTTGGATCGGACAGTTTTTTTTGAGAGTGACAAGAAGAGAATCGTCACACATGCCTTTCGCTATGCCCCGCGTGCCTGGCAAACCCTGGCCCATGGGCCGGGGGGCCTTCCGGTGGCGTTGCGGAACAGGCCGTGGCAATGGGCTCTAGTGCCTTTCTTTTGTATGGCCATGTTGTGGAATACGATTTGTCTCGCCCGCCGGGTCGATCTGATTCATGCCCATTGGTCGGTGTGCGGCGTGATAGCGGGTTTGGCGGGCAGGCTGATGGGCGTGCCGGTGGTGACGACCCTGCGGGGAGAGGATGTGACCAAGGCTGAAGCGGGACTGTTATATCAGGCGGTCATCCGGTGGTGCGGGGTTCTCAACGATCAGATCGTTACCGTGGGACAAACCATGGCCGACCGAGTGGGGCGCTGGTTGTCAGCCAAGGCCGCCAGGGTGACGGTCGTCGCCAATGGGGCAGGGGGCTGGTTCGGCACGATGGCGTCGAGGGCTGACGATCAGGGTTTTACCTTGGCCGTTATCGGCAATCTCATTCCCAGAAAAAAAGTAGATTCGGTGGTGCGTGCTTTGGCAATCCTTGCCGGGCACACGCTGTCTATCCGGCTGTTCATCGTGGGGGAGGGGCCGGAGCGCGCGCCCCTGGAAGCATTGACGGGTCGTTTGGGCCTGGCAGGCCAGGTGGTGTTTACAGGTTCCCTTGCTCCCGAACGGGTGCAGGATCTGTTGGTCCGGTGCCATGCAATGGTGCTGGCCAGCCGCAGCGAAGGGCGGCCCAATGTGGTGCTGGAGGCCATGGCCGCCGGTGTGCCGGTGGTGGCCGGCGATATCGCCGGCGTGCGCGAACTGATCGCGCACCAGGAGCGAGGCCTGCTTTTTCCGGCGGGCGATGAACGGCGGCTGGCCGCCCACCTGCGAAGCCTGATGGACGACCCGGCCCTGGGCCGGCGTCTGGCCGCCAATGCCCGGCAGTGGCTTGACGATCAGGGGTTGACCTGGGAGAATACGGCCCGGCGTTATGCCGACATCTATCGTCAGGTCCTCCGGCGTCAGATCATCCGGCGTCAGGTCCTCCGGCAACGGCGCGACCGGAACTAAAGCGGAACAGGAACCACGGCATGTGCGGTATCGGCTTTG
>JBAQGR010000288.1:0-2666 GCA_049287895.1 Desulfatitalea sp. | reverse complement strand
GATGAGATCGTCATTCGCGCATGCACCGAAGCGGCTCTCTCTTTTCATGCCCGCTATGACGTTCAAAGCAAAACCTACCGCTATCGCATCCGCAACAACCCCCTGCCCGCGGCCATCGGCCGGCACTATGAGTGGTGGATCCGATACCCGCTGAATGTGGCCGCCATGGCGGTAGCGGCCGGCCATCTGGTCGGGCAAAAAGATTTCAAAGCCTTTGAAGGCACGGGCAGTCCCCGATCCCACACCGTTCGCAACGTTTCGCGGGCCGAGGTGCGACGCGTCTCCGACGACCAAATCCATTTTGAGATCGAAGCCCAGGGGTTCTTGCGCTTCATGGTCCGCAACATCGCAGGGACTCTGGTGGCCGTGGGCATGGGCAAAATCGCCCCCGATTATATAATTGCCATCCTGAACTCCCACGACCGAAAGCTGGCTGCCGCCACGGCACCGGCCCAGGGGCTATGCCTGGTCAAGGTCACCTACTGAAGCGGGGAACCAACGGGACTATCCTCGTAATTAAAGTTCCCTTGCCGATTCCGCGGACAATGGGCTATCATTATGATGGTTATCGCAACGACTTCACCATTCTGATACTCATGATTCGCTTAAAAGGACCGATAAAGAATCATAACATCATTCACCCCATGTATAAGGACAGACCATGTTAGAAACGAGCTTTTTAGACAACAACGCCTCTATGATGGAAAATCTTAAAAACATTCCGGTATTGGAATCGTTTGAAGAGCATGAGCTGAACAAGCTGCTGGAAATGAGCAAGATTCGTAAATACAAGGCCGGCGAGCGCATCGTGGAGGAGGGCCGATCGGACACATGGCTCTACTTTTTAATGTACGGCCAGATCCGCATCAGCAAGGGAGGCAAAGAAGTGACCGTCCTCGCCCGCAAAGGTGAAGTTTTCGGAGAAATGGGCGCCCTGGACAGTTCGCGACGCTCAGCCTCGGCCCACGCCATCACCGACACGGTCTGTCTGGCCACCGATATCTTCTATTTGGAAAAGCTGACCGGCAACGAAAAGTTGGCCTTCGGCTACGTTTTCTATCGCCTGATGTCCGAAATTTTAGCCCGCCGCTTACGCCAGACCACTGAAGCGCTGATGAAGGCCAAGGGGCGCATCAACCTGAAGTTCTGGTAGACAGCAACTACCTGCCAGCCTGCATATCCTGAATACCCAGCAAAACGGTATCGAACAGCTCCTGGACCTGCTCTTCGTCGATACAGGAGAAGGCCACCCGCAGATCATGTTTGCCCAGGGCGATCAACCCCACCCCGTAACGCTCCAACAGGTGCACTCGCAGCGGTTCGGCCGCGACGGTCTTGAGCTTTAGACACATGAAATAGCCGGAATTGAACGGATAGACATCCCAGGCCGCCTTGTATTTGGCGTCGGCCAAAACCGCCTTGACTTTCAAGGCGCGGGCCTTGAGAATCTCGAACTTCTCCCGCTTTTCCATCTCATGCCGCGGATCCTGCATGGCCTGAAGTAAAACGGTCTGCCCAAGGTGGGAACTATTGGAGATGTTGCCGCGCACGCAGCCGGCGGTTTTCCGTTCCAGGGCATCGTACACCGGCGCCGGTTGGCCGTTACACTGGATTCCGTAAGTGATAAAGCCGATACGCAGCCCCCACACGAAGTACTCCTTGGTGGCACCGTCCAACTTGACCGCCAGCAGATTGGGGTGTCGCCCGCAAAGCGCGGCGAAGAGGCTCTCCTTATGCGTTTCCGCTTCGTAGAAAAGGCCGAAGTAGGCGTCGTCTAAAACCGCCAGGACATGGGTGCCCTTCTCGGCGGCCTGGGTCAGAATGCGCGCAATGCCCTCGGCTTCCCCCTTGGAGACGGTGTAGCCGGTGGGGTTTTGGGGAAAGTTCAGCAGTACGACGATCTTTTTGTGGGCCTGGGCCTCTTTGGCCACGGCCGCCGCCAGGGCATCCAGATTGAATCCGCCGGCGGCGTTGAAAAGCGAGTACTGGCTTATTCGGGCGCCCCGACGCACGTTGAGGATCATGTTATAGTTGCCCCACATCATGTCGGGCAGCAGAATCACATCGCCCGGATCGACCCACACCTCGGCAAAAATGCTGATCGCATGGGTAATGCCGCACGTAACCACGGGCAGACTGATCGATTTGCCCGCCAGCGAAGGATTCTTGGCGTACAAATCCTCCTGCCACCGCTTGCGTAACGCCGGAAGACCGAAGGAGGGCGCATAAGTCAGCGATTGACTGGCGCGAATCCCCGGCAATCCATGCATGACGCTCTCCAGACGCATGGTGTGTCCGCCCTCTTTGGCGATGCCGATGGTGGCATTGATGCGATGGGCCTTCTCTTTTGCCTCGGCACTTTGGCTCAGGATACCTTTGGGAAAAAAGAGTTGCCGCCCCACCTGGGAAAGCATAGCCAATATCTGATTATTTCCCTGTGCGATCGTCTCGTTAAGCTCCACGGCGAGCGGATTCATAATAGTATACTCCCGATGATCTGACGGTTGCTTGTAAAGCGGACAGTGTTGGCTCTCTTACCGTCCGTCCCATGCCCTGTCAAGTGTGAAGCACTGATTCTCATGGCGATGGCATCTGTAGGTGAAACGCGGATCTGCAAATACAAAAACCCCATCCCGGTCGCGGGATGGGGTCAATATATCCCTTGG
>JBAQGR010000287.1:0-20102 GCA_049287895.1 Desulfatitalea sp. | reverse complement strand
CATCTGTTGCTTCGTGGGGGGCGACTACTTCGACGGTAAGTTCGGGTGTGACCACGATTTTCAAGCGCTTGCGGCCGTTGCGCTCTAAATTGAAGGATATATTGCGGCCGCCGAATCGGATCGTATGTCTTTGCGTTTCAATCTTCATTGGCGATGGCCACTTCTATGCAGCGCTCGATGATGGCGTCCTGATCTTCCAGGGAAAGATCGATGCCGGCTTCTTTGGCCACATCGAAAAGAATGTCATCGATCTCGCCGCGCATTTTGTTGATGACATCGGGATTGGAGCGCCAGTCGCGGATTTTATACTTGGTCAGACGTTCCGCGATGAAGAGAGCAATCTGGGCGGCGGGTTTGGGGTCGAGGGGGCCATAGGCGGGCGTGGATTCGCACACACACCCGTAATAGCGTCGGGCCATGTCGCGGCCCACGAGCTCTTCGGGAATATCTTCGTCCGTGTGGGTGGTCACCTTCACGGCGAAATCCTTGACCTTGCTTAGCGCCTCCAGGGCCTGCGACCGGCCGGAATGGTACGCCTCGATCACTTCATTCAACAGCCTGGAGAACTTCTTGTAAAAGACCGGGTCTTTGGCCATCTCCTGTTCGATGACATGCCGGGTGGCGGCGGCGATCATATCGGCCTTGGCCCCGGTGCTTATGCTTTCGTCCGTCAACACCTGGGCGCGCTGAGTGGCATCCAGCAGATTGATGGGCTTGCAAAGCTGCTGTACTTCGCCGGCGCCCACATGGGTGTCGATCAGCTTCTTGATTCTCGGTTCATAGGCGGAGTAATCGACGGTTTCCTGGTAGCGTTGGCTGACCGCGGCCCGCAGGTTTTGAAAAAATTTCAGGTCGGCCTTGTACTGCTGGATTTTTTTCTCTTCGATTGCCATCAAAAACGATGTGGAAGACAAAGCCAGGGCCAACGTGCGTGCAAACAAACTGAAGCGCTCATAGAAGCGGTTTCTAAGGGCATCGTCGCGCAAATGGATCTCATAAGCCTCCGGATCTTTGGCCCCCCTGATGGCTGCGAACAACTCCCAGACATTGGCGTGCAACTGGGGCAAATGGTCGATTCTCTCCTGGACATAAACCACCGTGGCTTCCAGATCGGCCGGGTCGTATTCGGCCAGTTGTCCGTAAAAGTCGATGGCCTGGTCCAGTTCCTGGATGACGCCGCTGTAATCCAAGATCACTCCATATTCCTTGCCGGCATGGAGCCGGTTGACCCGCGCGATGGCCTGGAGCAGGGTGTGCTCCTTGAGCTTGCGGGCCAGGTAGAGCACCGTGTTGCGGGGCGCGTCGAAACCGGTCAGCAGCTTGTCCACCACGATGATGATTTCCGGATGGTGGCCGTGCTTGAAGGCATTGATCAACTGCTTGTTGTAATTCTTTTCCGACCCGAAGCGATCCATCATGGCTTGCCAGAACTTCTTCTGCTCCTCGGAGGGACCGCTTTGCCGGTCTTCACCTTCCTGGGCCGTGGGTGCTGAAATGAGGAGTTCCGAAACCACCAGGCCGAACCCGTCCATGAAGCCCTTGTACTGCAGGGCCGTCTCCTTGTCGGGCGTCACCAACTGACCCTTGAGACCCGTATGCTGATAGGTGGCGGCATAATGCATGCCGACGTCCCAGGCGATCATGCGCACCTTCTGCAGGGCCTTATTGAGCTGGCGTTCGGTGGAGAACTTGCGCTTCAGGTCCGACTTCTGCTCCTTGGTCAGCCCCATGGTCAGCTTTTCAAACCAGCCATCCACCGCGCTTTGATCCAATGTTTGGGGAATGTGCCGGGCTTCGTAGAGCAGCGGCACCACGGCCTTGTCTTCCACGGCGCGGCTGATGGTGTAGGCCGGGCGGAACAGATCGCCGAACCTGGCAAACGTGTTCTTCTTAGCCGATTTGGCCAGGGGTGTGCCGGTAAAGGCGATGAAACAAGCACCCTTTAACGAGACGCGCATGCGGGCATGCTGCTCGTTGTATTGACCGCGGTGGCCCTCATCCACCAGGACAAAGGTGTTGCGGTCCGCCTGCTTCAGGTCGCGGTTCAAGGTGGCCGCGGCAAATTTGTGAATCAGAGTAGTCACCACATGCATGCGCCGGTCGTTCAGCAGTTCCACCAGGTGTTTGCCGGTGGTGGCCTGTTCCGGTGTAAGACCACAAGCACGGAAGGTGCCGCAAATCTGGTCATCCAGGTCGATGCGGTCGGTGACCAGGATAATTTTGGGATTTAGAATGGACGGATGAACGGCCAGGGATTTGGCCAGCATTACCATGGTTAGGGATTTGCCGCTGCCCTGGGTGTGCCATACCACACCGCCCGGGCGCGTTTGCCCTTCAGCGGCGCTTAACACCCGCTTGAGGATCTCCTGTACCGTGAAATACTGCTGGTAGCGCGCGATCTTTTTGGCACCGGCATCGAAAAGGATGAATTGGTAGGCCAGTTCCAGCAAGCGTGCCGGCCGGCACAGGGCGTACAACGTTCGATCCTGCTCCGTGATCTCGCGGCTTTGGGCGGCCAGCGACCGGTAAGCGCCGCGCACCTCGGCAAAGGGACCCGAAAGCAGTTGGCCCATTTGCTTGGCATCCACCGGCAAATCCAACGCCCGGCGCAGCTCGCCGGCCAGGCCCGCCTCCTTCCACGCCGACCAGTACTGGGGCGGCGTGCCGGTGGTGCCGTATCGCGCTTTATCCCGCGCCAACGCCAGCAGTAGTTGGCTGAACAAGAAAAGCTGGGGGATGCCATCCTTGGCCTGGTAGTCGGCCAACTGACCGATGGCCAGGTCAATTGAGTCCTGTTTGGTCTGGGCGTGGGCCGAGCGCTTGCACTCCATGACCACCAGGGGAATGCCGTTGACGAACAGCACGATATCGGGAATGTAGTGCTTCTGGAAACCGACCCGTTCCACCTTGAACTCGGCCGTGCAGTGAAAGGTGTTATTACTTGGATTCTTCCAGTCAATGTAATCGATGGTGAAGCTTTTGGTGTCTCCCTCGATGGTCTGGGGCACGCTGGTGCCCAGGCAGAGCAGATCATAGGCCTGCTCGTTCTGGTGGGGGGCACCCGTGGCCCGAAACCCCTTGAGGGCCTGCACCGCGCTCTGAATGGCGTTTTCCGTGAAGGGATGAACAGCGCCCTTGAAAGTAAAACGACAATGGCCGCGGATATGCTCCACCAGAACCGGTTCAAGAATGGTGGCGCCCAGCCGTTCGCCCCGCAGCCGGCTGCCCTCCTCGGGCGTCAGATAGGTCCACCCCATTTGCATGAGCAGGTGCAGGGCCGACAACTGGGACTGCACCTTTTCCAGGTAGCTGGGCAGCTCATGGGGCTGGACGCCGTATGCGGGTTCCTCTTCCATAGGGGCGCTCCTACACCTTCACGCGCACTTCGCCGCTTAAAAGTTTTTGCATCAGGCCGCGTTTTTGTTTTTTTAAAAATGATAGTTTTTCTTCTTGAAATCTAATTTCATCATCCGCGGCCAAAAGAACATCAGCAATACAACCCTGCTCCTTGATATCGGGCACTTCGATTCTGATTTGTGCAAAATTATAAAATTTCAAATTCAATGTGTCACTTACAAGCCCCTGTGAATAACTCCAAAAAAGATGAATGACAGATGGAAGTTTAAACAGATATGCCATAAAGGTCACATGAACGCCTTTTTTCGGCTTACAAATAGTATAAGCGGGGCTCACTATCCCTTCCATGCTTGCGACTGCTGAAACACCTTGCCACATTCTCATGGTATTATATCCAATATCGCCAGGTGCGATTCGTTTGTACATGGACTTGTCTTCGCTGGAAGAATCCTTCCGTTCAATTTCAGAAGCAAGAATGATACCTCGTTTCCCTGTTATTGCAAGTAAAGGCAAATGATCGCCATTGGTTTCATTTCTTTCGGAGAACAGTTCCCCAAGAGAGAGCTTTTTCCAAGATCCTTTATGTCCCTGCAAACGCTTCTTCCCTGTTAGCAACTGCTGCATGAGGGCTTTCTTGCGGTTCTTTTTGGCGGCAATGAGTTTGCGGCTCTGGTTGATGGCGGTGTCCCAGGTGGAGAGGATTTCGGCGATTCTTCTTTGTTCGTTCAGTTGTGGGTAAACGATTCTAATGCCCAGAAAGCCGGATTTGGTGATCTTTTTCATAGACCCGCTTGTTCCATTTGCTCTGGATATTATTTTGGCCCGATAGGGTGCAAATGAAAGCAAGTAAGAGAGCCATCTAAGGTCAATTTTTGTCCCCTCTTTGGCCGAGACCCGCCAGAGTAGATCAGAAAGGAAAAGATTTGGATAATCACGTTCTATATAACAAACCGCACCGACAAGTTCATCCGTATTGGAACGGCTGACGATTAATGTGTCTCCTTTTACGGGTGTTATCAATTCATCAATCTTCGTTTCTACAACCGATTTATTCTTCTCAGGATGGAATCGACTCTCCTTAATGCAACTTAGTTTTAGCACACCCACTTCATCTTCTCTAGCAGGATGATCCGTTCCAATCGGGCTATATCCGGATACCGGGTTTTCACATACTTCCCACAAAGAGATCGCCTGCCAGTCTTGTGGTAAATAGCTATTCACTGGCCGGGGTTCCAATTCGTTTTTGGCATGGATGCTCAGGATCTTCGATTGCTTCTGTGGCAGGTGGTCTGTCATGTCGCTTCCATGAAATCGGCGGTTATTGGATGAATCCCAGCTCTCGGAGATAGCCTTTCACTTTTGCCTGGGTATGGGCCAACTCCTTTTCAATGGCATCGATTTCATTCTGGACGGACTTGATATCGATTTCGGGTTCAGGCTCGAAAGTATCCACATAACGCGGGATATTGAGATTGAACTCGTTCTCTTCGATCTCCTTGAAGGCGGCCAGGTAAGCATATTTATCCATGACGCGGCGCTGGCGGAAGGTGGCGACGATCTTTTCAATGTCCTGGGGCCGCAGCCGGTTCTGGTTGGTGCTCTGTTCGAATTCCCGGCTGGCGTCGATGAAGAGCACATGGCCCTTGCCCCCCATTGGTCGGGATTTGTCGAAAACCATCAGGGCCGCCGGAATGCCGGTGCCGAAGAAGAGGTTGGCCGGCAGGCCGATGACGGCGTCCAGCATGTTTTCGCGGATCACGGCCTCGCGGATCGCGCCCTCCTGTCCGCCCCTGAACAGAACGCCGTGGGGCACTACTACTCCCACCCGGCCGCTGCCCTCCATGGCGGTGGCCAGCATGTGGGAAATAAAGGCCCAGTCGCCCTTGCTTTTAGGGGGTATGCCCCGGCGGAAGCGGCTGTGCGGGTCGGCGGCGGCCATCTCCTGGCCCCACTTGTCCAGGCTGAAAGGCGGATTGGCGATGACCACGCCGAACTTCATCAGGGCGCCGTTTTCGTCCACAAACAGGGGGTGGCGCAGGGTGTCCTCCCATTCGATGCGCGCCGCGTCCACACCGTGCAGGAACATGTTCATCTTGCACAGCGCCCAGGTGCTGCCATTCATCTCCTGGCCGCAGAGGGCATAGTCGTCCGTGCCCACCTGCTTGCCGGCCCGGATGAGCAGAGATCCTGACCCGCAGGCCGGATCGCAAATGCGGTCTCCGGGTTTGGGGGCCACCAGGCGGGCCAGGGTTTCGGATACGGCAGACGGAGTATAGAATTCGCCGGCCTTCTTACCTGCGGTAGCGGCAAATTTTTCGATCAGGTACTCGTACACATCGCCGATGATGTCCATGTGGCCCACGGATGCTATTGTCAGATCCAGGCCGCCAAGGTCTTCCAGCATGTTTTTCAGACGGTTGTTGCGCTGGCGGGTCTGGCCCAGGTTGGCCTCGCTGTTGAAATCGATGTTGCGAAAGACATTGTGCAGCTTGCCCTTGTTGGCATCTTCGATGTGGGCCAGCAGGATATTGATCAATTCGCCGATATTGGGCCGGGCGCGCCGATCATAGAGGCTGTCGTAAGTGGCCGGGAAAACCTCTTCTATTTTACCTTTTTTGTCCCGGATTTCGATGGGGGGGATGACGAAGCGCTCCCGTCCAAGGGCGCGTTCCACGCGGACCCGGTCTCCCTTATACTTTACTTCAAAGGCGGCTCGCTTGGATTTGTGGATATCGCTGAGATATTTCACAAAGAGCATGGTGAGGATGTAGTCTTTGTATTGAGCCGGATCGATGACCCCGCGAAAAGTATCGCAGGCCTGCCACACTTTGTTGAAAATTGCATCCCGTTTCTGCTGGTCGTTCATATATGCTTTCTCGCCTTTCAATGGCTCTGTATGGCCCGCAGGCAGGCGGCCGTAAGCAATTCTCTGCGTTTGCGCCCAAGTTGCTGTAACAAATCCAGTTCTCTAAACATCAAGGCGTTCATGTCGGCGATTATGGTTTGGACCGCCATGGTGGGTATCGGCACGTCAATGTCCTCCAGTACCGCCCGGCGAACCACGGGCATATGAACACCGCGCCCGCTGTGTTGAACCAGGTATTGCGCCACCGGGGCCTGGTTCAGGTACCAACCCAGATAGCCGGGCAATACGGCAGGGGTGGATATGCGCACAATGAAAAAGCAGGCCGCCGCCAGCGCCGGTTGCGGTATTGCTTCTATCTGAACCGTGAAATTGTGAGCGCCCCTGGCCATGAAGAGCAGGTCCCCTTTTTCAAGGGGACGGTCGGTTCGCGACAAGGCTGGAAGGAAGCGGGTCAGTTGGTTCGTTTTATAGGTAAGACGCTCTCCATCCAGATCCTTGGCCTGCAGCAAATAGTAATTGCCATTCTCGGCGGCTTCGATTTTGCCACGGGTGATGTAGCCACTGTAAATGGTGCTGATATCCATTAATCGCATGGCATTTCAGATATCACGGTATCGTTTCAACTGCAATCTTTGGATCAATGTTATCATGTAATAACAGCAAGATATGATATATTGTAATTAAATATTGACAATCAGATATATTTTATTGCAGTTATCTATAACTTGCATAATTTTATTGCGACTTCGGCGGCGGTGCATTGGGTTGCCGCCTGTTGCCTTACAAGGGTGAAAGGAGAGCTCAAGGTGGCAAATCTTCATAACGAATTCGGTGCATTTCACGATTGCATCGCTTTGACGCAAGGCAGGATGGCAGTATTGAAACATGTCCGTGAGGAGATTCGGGATCACATCAGCCAATATTTCCTGAACACCCTTGGGGTGTTGCTTCCTGAATTCCGCGGCCAGGGTTCCTATGCCATGGAGACGTCCACAGACCCCCTCGCCGGCGAGCATGCTATCGATGATGGTGTTTACCTGCGGCATTTGGACCATCGAAATTGTAGTGGATGGCCCGCGCCCGAGATAGTCCACCTCTGGGTGGCCGATGCCGCCCGCGGTCATGCCGAGGCCACGCCGATAGACAAGCAAACCTGTGTCCGCGTTACCTGCGCGGGTCAATACCATATAGATCTGCGCATATATGCCGAGCTGAACGGCAAACCCTACCTGGCCGAATGCAGTGCCCGCGGTTGGCATCTGAATGATCCCTTGGCGCTGACCAATTGGTTTTCGGGTGCAGTCAGGGCTCATGGTGAACAGCTGCGGCGAATTGTCCGTTACCTTAAAGCCTGGGCGGATTTTCAATCCCAAAGGCGCGGGAAGATGCCGAGTGGACTGATCCTAACCGTTTCCGCGGTTTGCAATTTTGTTCCCGATGACAGGGACGATATCGCCCTGGCACTGACATTGCGGTCCATGGAAAGCGATATCGATGCGCTCGTCTATATCCTGAATCCGGTGGATCTGAAGGAAGAACTAACGGTTCGGCTGACCGAGGCGCAGAAAAAGCGGTTTCAGGAAGCCATTCAAGATGCCGCGATCGACACCACCGCGGCCGTTGTGATTGAAGCGTGTCACAAAGCATCCAGGCTATTGAGAAGGCAGTTTGGCGACCGCTTCCCTTTAATCCAAGAAAAAGGAAGCAGAGGTTAAGGTCGTGAAATTAAAAGATGCGGAACAAAGGATTAACCTGTTGAGGGCCATAGCTATTCCAGCATTTATTCCCCCACTGGTTTTAATTTGCCTTGGGGGTGTCAAGCTAATCCATTTTACACCTTGGAAAGAATATCCTCTTGCAGCCATTATCCTGCTCCCGGCATTGTCAATCGTCGAATCGTTTTATGCCCATACGCGGTTTGCTTATATATTGTGGGATATGGCGCCATTGCCGTCGTTTGAGAATTTAGGTTCAGCAGGTAATTGCTTCGCGCTATTTCTCTTATGTGCCATGACGATAGCAGCATTGATGCTCCGGAGTGCCAACCATCTATCTTCTCGAATAAAAGCGATTCACAAAAAAGCAGAAGAACAAGGGTGGTTGTCTTCAATGGATGGGCAAGTCAATCGCGTCATGACCTTGAACGAGCGCATGTCATTGGAAATTCACTTGGGGCCCAAGGATCGGTGGCATTCCAGGCCCATGGGAATAATTGTCTTGGCGGTCACCGGTGGCGTGTTGATTCAGATGGCTAATTTATTTCTTGGGTTGGTCTGAAATGTATTATTAAAACGGCAACTGAATGTGCCAACACGGGTCATTCCCGCGAAGGCGGGGCACGCAGTGAAGCTTTAGCGCCATCCAGGGTTCTCGCTGGATGCCGGATCAAGTCCGGCATGACGAGCTCACTTGTTTAGCTGCCGGGTTAAAAATTCAAACAATCCCGAGGTCATTGGAGGCAATGCGCCGGAGAGCAGCATTGCGCTTCCCGGCGCGGCTAAACGGTATAGAGCACCACCAGGCAGCGGGTGGGAAGGGTGGAGAGACTCTTGAGCTTGTGGGGCACGTCGGAGTTGAAGTGGATCGATTCGCCGGGTTTGAGGAGGTGCTCCTTGGTGTCCAGGGTCAGGCCCAGGTCGCCTTCCATGACGTAGATGAACTCTTCGCCGTCGTGCTTGTAGGCCACGGGTTTGTGGTCGCGCTGGGCTTCGATGGTGATCATGAAGGCGCGCAGGTGGCTGTTGGCCGCTTCCGGCGTGAGCGTGACGTAGCTGTAGGATTGGGTGCGCTGGTAGTAGGCCTGGGCGCGGCGGTCGCGAATGGCGGCGCGCTCTTCCTTGCGCAGGAATGTGCCGGGATCGATCTTCATGGCCTGGGCCATGCCCAGGATGAAGCTCACCGGCGGCGAGAGCTTGTCTTCTTCCACGTGGGCGATGAACTCGGGGGTTTGGCCGGTGGCGTGGGCCAGCTCTTCCTGGCTCCAGTTGCGCGCCTGACGCAATTGGCACACGATGGCGCCGAAGCCGGCTTTGGGTGCCTCCTCCTGTTCGGGCGTGATGGCGCAGGTGGCGTCGGCCAGGCGGCGCAGGGCGCTTTGCTGGGCGCGCTGGTTGAAGATGGGAAGAAAAGTTTTGGCGTCGGCCACGATACCGATGTCGGCCACCTGGAAGATGGGGGCCGAGGGATCGCGGTCGATGGCCACGATGGTTTCAGACTCCACGATGCCTGCGGTGTACTGCACGGCGCCGGAAGTACCGGCGGAGATGAGCAGCTTGGGCCGCACCGTCTTGCCGGTTTGGCCGATGAGGCGATCTTCGTCCACCCAGTGGTTCATCACCGGCGGTCGCGTGGCGCCCACTTCGCCACCCAGGGCCCCGGCCAGTTCTCGCACCAGGCCGAAGCCGTGCATGTCGCCCAGTCCGGCGCCGCCCACCACGACGGTTTCGGCCTCTTCCAGGCGGCGGCCTTCCGTTGACTCCAGGCCGCGCTGCACCAGGCTCAGGCCTTCGGGCAGGGCGATGCGGGAAAGCCGGATGGTTTCGATGCGGCCAAGTGCGCTGGGATTCACAGGTACCTGGACCCCGTGGGGCGGTACGGTGACAAAAGCCGTGGGCCAGCCGTCGGCCAGGACGATGTCGGCCATGATCTGGCCGCCCCAGGCCGGGCAGCGGCCCACGAAGCGGTCGTTTTCCATGGCCGGCGCCACGCAGTCGGCGATCAGGCCGGCCTGGCAGCGCTGGGCGCCGATGGCGGCGGTTTCGCGGCCGAAGTCGTTGAGCGGCAGGAAGATCAGCCAGGGTTTGCGCTGCTGGACGAAGTCGGCCAGCACGCGGGCGTAGAGATCGGCCCGGGGCGCGGCCAGCAGGGGATGTTCCAGGCAATAGACGGTTTGGGCGCCGATAGCGGCGGCCTGGGCGGCCGCTTCTTTCAAGGTTACGCAAGCGCCGGGATCGGTATTGGCCGCAACCGGCGTTCCGGCCGGCGCGCCGATCAAGATCATGCTCACCGCGGTGTCGGCCGCCTGGGCCAGGGTCAGGGCCTTGACCAGCACCTTTTGGCTGGCGCGCCAATGCTGGGCGGTGCGCAGGTCGCCGAAAGTCCAGATCTCTCCTCTGCTCATGATCCCATCACCCCTTTGGCGGTCAGTAACTCCACGAGGGCTTCCACCTGTTCCTTGGGTTCGCCGGTCAGCATGCGGCAGGTGCGTTTGCGCACGATCTTCTGGAGCTTGGCCACCCGCGTGGGCGAGCCGGTCAGCCCCGCGCGGTCGCTTGATAGGCCGATATCCGCGAGCCGCCAGGTGAGTACGTCCAGATGGTCGTGGGCAAGGGCGATGCCGCCCAGGGCAATGGGCCGGGGGGCGTAGAAGCGCGGATGGATGCTCACCGCCGCCGGCACGTTGACCCGCCAAAGCTCCTGCCAGTCGTCCATCAGGCGCGTCAGCTCCCAGGCATGCTCCCGGGGTTCCATCTGCTTGACCCCCGAGACAAAGGGGATCTCCAGCAGGGTGGCGGTCTGGGGACCCACCTGGCCGGTGTCGCTGTCCGACGTGCGTGTGCCGAAGAAGATGAAGGCGTAGGGTGCCAGTCGCTGGACGGCCGCGGCCAGCACCCGGGAGGTGACCAGGGTGTCCGATCCTGCCAGGGCCGGATCGCACACCAGCACGGCGCGGTCGGCGCCCATGGCCTGGGCCTCGGCCAGGGCCTCGACCCCAACAGGCGGTCCCATGGAAAGGGCGGTCACCGTTCCGCCCAGGCTCTCTTTGATGCGCAAAGCCGCTTCCAGGGCCGGGCGGTCGAAGGGGTTCAACTCGCTGTTGTCCGGGGTGCGGCGGCCGACCCCGTCCGGAGCGGTCCGTACCACCGATTTGATGCACACGATGCTGTGGATGGACACTGTTTAACTCCCTAATACTTCCCGGGCGATCACCATGCGATGCACTTCGGAGGTGCCTTCGTAGATGCGTGTCACCCGCGCGTCGCGGTAGTAGCGCTCCACGGCATACGCCTTGGAGTAGCCATACCCGCCGTGGATCTGCACGGCCAGGTCGGTGACGGTACAAGATGCTTCGGAAGCGAACAGTTTGGCCTGGGCCGCGGCCAGGCCGACCGAAGCCCCCTGGTCTTTCAACATGGCGGCGCGGTAGACCATCAGGCGCGCCGCATCCACCTGGGTGGCCATATCGGCGATCATCATCTGGATGGCCTGGTGGCGCGCCAGGGGTACGCCGAACTGCTGGCGCTGGTTGGCGTAGCGCACCCCCTCCTCCAGGGCGGCCTGGGCGATGCCCAGGGCCTGGGCCGCGATGCCGATGCGGCCGGTGTCCAGGGCCGCCAGCCCGATGGCCAATCCCTGGCCGGTGCGTCCGAGCAGATGGTCTTTGGGCACCACGCAATCGTACAGCCGGATGGACGAGACCGGGTTGGCGCGCATGCCGCACAGATCTTCCAGATCGCCCACCACAAAGCCCTTGGTGCCCCTTTCGGCCACGACCACGCTGATCCCCTTGCGGCCGGCCGCCGGGTCGGTGCGGGCAAAAATCAGGCAGATGTCGGCAATGCCGCCGTTGGTCACGAACACCTTGTTGGCATTGACCAGCCACTGGCCGTCGTGGGGCAGGGCCGTGGCCGTGATGGCGCTGGCATCCGATCCCACGTTGGGTTCGGTGAGGCAGAAGGCGCCGATCTTCTTCCCGGAGGCCAGGGGAGGCACCCAGCGTTGATGCTGCTCAGGCGTGCCGAAGGCCAGGATGGGATAGAGGGCCACACTGTTGTGCACGCTCAGGCAGAGCCCGATGGCGCCGCTGACGCGCGACACCTCTTCGATGGTGATGGCGTAGCTGACGGTGTCCAGCCCGGCTCCCCCCAGATCTGCGGGCGCCTGAATGCCGAAGTAGCCCAGGCGCCCCATCTTTTCCATCACTTCCCAGGGGAAACGGGCTTCCTGGTCGATTTCAGCGGCGATGGGGCGCAGCTCCTGTTCGCAAAAGGAGCGCACCGTGCGTCGCAGCACGCGATGTTTGGCATTTAAAAACGGTTCAGTCATGGGGATTTTCCAGCAAGCCGCTGACGATCAGCAGACGATCAGCGGAGGTGTCAAATGGCCGGGACATTACCCGTTCCGGCCAAGGTTGTAAATACTTGATTGGCGGCTGCCAATTTGCGTCAAAATCTCAGCGCAAACCGTCACTGCACCCGGCGCCGGCGGGCCATACGCGCATTGACGCCGCGGCCCGCCAGTCGATCCAATCCGGCCCAATCGAGGGTTCGATCGATCTCTTCCCCATCTTCGGCCATTGGCCTGTTTCTTGCTCATTCCACTTCAGCACGGCCGGAAACCCCCGGCGCCGGCCGATTCAACCATTGCCGCAAGGAGATGGTCCGCTATGCACCGTATGTTCTTTAGCGTGTGGGTGTTCATTTTTGTGTGCCGGTTGTTTTCCGCGGTTCCGGCCGCGGTGGCTAATCCTTCCCAAGGCCTCTTTGATTACAACCGCCTCCTGGGCTATATCCAGAGCGAAAACCTGGAGGCGCCGCTGGTGCTGCTCAGCGACAGCGCCGGCGAGTTCGACGAACGGCTCAACCAGGCCAACCTGGCCTATCTCAATGAGAACAAGGGGCTGCTCGCGCAAATCCAAAACCGTCTGGCCGCCGATACCTTGAAGTGGCGGCTGTCCGGATCATCCAAGCGATTGCTGGTGGTGCCGGAAAAGCGCGGCGATTATGCCGAGCTGTTCGAGCGCTATTGCAAGGAGGCGATCGCCTACGCCCTGGCCGTTACCCAGCTGCCCAACCCCTATGTGCGTATCGCCACGCTGAACGAGCCGCTGCCGTTGGCCGAAGGGGAGACTGCTGGCGGGGTGACCGCCTATCTGGTCCACAACATCGCCGATGAATATATTGAAGAGTATCTTTTTTTCAACCAGGAAGATGTCCAAACCAAAATCAAAATCAAACTGAGCAACCGGGTCTTCACCGGCCGCATCGGATCGTACACTTCGAAACTGACCTTCGGCCCGGACAGCCAGATCGAATTTGTTCACGAGCCCTATACCTTATGGCAGAACAACTCCAAAAACCCCATCAACGTGCTGGTGGCGCCCATCGAGGAGACCCTGCACATCGCGCTGCGTACCGCCACGGAAACAGCCATTCGCCAAAGGCTGCAACAGGCGGCGCCCCAATCGATCCAGGCGGTGCAACAGGTGGTCAATGAGTGGATGGCCGTGGAAGAGGCCATTGTGGGGGGCTTGGTGGCCCGCTTGATGCCGGAGATTTTTGCGCGCCTGCTCTCCGGGCCGCTGCAAAAAGAGATGGCTGCGTCGCTGGCCGAACGGGATCTCCACGAACAGTACCGTTACCTGCAGCAAGGCATCCGCGTGGTCAGCGATCTGGGGGTGCGGCCAGCCATCGAACTCTACACTTCGGAACCGGTGCGTTTCCAAAAGCTTATCCAGCCGGCGGAGGTAGCCGCGGCCTTATAGATGAGAATGGCGAGGGATGGAATCCATTGAAGCGTGAAAGATCTATCCAGTGACGCCGGTGGATGGCCGTTGCCCGAGAAGGAAAGGCCGCCGGCCGGCGTCGCTTTGGTGAATTACTGCTCGACGGTGATGAGCTTCAGAATGGCTTTGGCGCGGTCCAGCAACTGATCGCCCTTGAACGGCTTGACCACGTAGTCGCGCACCCCCATCTTGACGATTTTCATCACGTTTTCCTTGCCCGATTCGGCGGTGAGCATGATGACGGGGATCTCCTTGAGGTCCTTTTCCGCTTTGAGCTTGGCCAGCATTTCGATGCCGGTCATCACCGGCATGGTGATATCCAGGATGATCAGATCGGGTTTTACCTTGTTGGCGATGGCCAGACCCTCCACCCCGTTCTCACCTTCAAACAGTTCGCAGTTGTAAGGCGCGAACGCTTTTTTCACGATCATGCGGATGGTTTTACTATCGTCCACCGTCAATATCTTGTAGGCCATACGGTTCCTCCTAAAAAGTTTCCATCTCGATAATTGCACCATACAACCAAACAACCAAGGGTATGGCTGGCCGTGGGTTGCACGCCCACATGCGCTCATTCATAATGTTTAACGGCCATTTTATGAATTTCTTTAGATGTTTTCTGTCGTTTGCGGGAAAAAATTAACAATTAGAAGATCATGGCGCGGTGCACCCGTTCCAGGATCTCTTGCCTGGAATAGAGACGGCCTTGGCCGATGCCGGGGCATTCCTGCTGAATTTTGAGCCAGCGTTTCTCCGAGCGCAGGTTGCTGAACCAGAAGGGAAAGGTGCGACATTGCAGGGGGCGGACAGTATATAGGGTGCAGCCCTGGTCGAAAAAGAGGCAGTTGCCATGGGGATCTTCGGCGATGCTGTAGCTGTCTTTGTACGGGTAGAGATAGGTTTCGGTGAATGGTCCGACCGCCATGTCCAGATGGTCGGCCATGGGACCGATTTCGTCCGGGCCCACAAAGACCTTACCGGGCGCGCCGGTGCAGCACTGTCCGCAGCGCTGGCAGGCGAAACGAAGTCCCTGGTCGAAAAAGTAGGCGCGGTCGGAAAACACTTTGTGCCGATCCCTTCTTTGTCGCGGGCCGACCGCGATCGTTTCATCCATCCCTTTATTAACAAAGTTCGCCGGCACGCACAAACATGGAGTTTTTGTCCAACCGTAATACCGGTTGCGTTCAATTTACAGGCAGAATAGATGTGTTATCTTGGTCCGACCCGCGGAACCAGAACCCGCGGACCCGCTGAAAGGCAATTTTGCGGATGCGAGGTGTATGCTCATGACGGTCTGGACCTGCGCGCACTGTGGTGCCAAGAATCGTATTCCACTGGAAAAGAAAGAAGACGTGGCCAAATGCGGCCGCTGCCATCAACCGCTATCCCCGGCCCGGGAGGAGGCGCAAGCGGCGTTGACGCTTACCTTGCGTTGTGGCCAATGCCGCGTGAAGAATCGTGTGCCGGAGGCCAAACTCCATGAGGGGCCCAAATGCGGCCGCTGCGGTGCGCCGCTGGAACACCAGGAGGTGCTCAGCGGTCGAGCGGTGATGGTCAGCGATGCCAATTTCGACCAGGCCGTGCTGCGTTCGCCGTTGCCGGTGCTGCTCTATGCCTGGGCGCCTTGGTGCAGTGTGTGCAGCGGCACCGGCCCCATGGTGGAACAGCTGGCCCTGGAAACCAAAGGCAAAGTCCGGGTGGCGAAGGTCAACATCGATACCAATCCAAAGTTGGCCAATCAATACAATATACTGAGTGTTCCGGCCTTCTTTGTCTTCGACGCCGGCCAGCTGAAACTGCACCTGCCCGGCGCCGTGCCCAAACATGAGTTGATGCTCAAAATGGCCGCTTACCTTTGATGGACCAGTAAAAGGCGCCCATCGAAAACCGAGGCAGCGCTAAAGTGCTACCGGGGCCGGGCCGATATAAGGTTCGGTGAATCCTTTCCACCCAGGATCACCCAACCAGGGCCGGAGTATCTTTGCATGACCGAAAAAGCAACCATCATTGATCTGGTCAAGCGCATCAAGGCGCTGGAAACAGAACAGGAGAATACGCACAGGGCTCAGTTGGCGCTCAAAGAGAGCGAAGAGCGCTTCCGCCTCATTTCCGAAACCATCCATTTCGGCGTATTTGAGCTCGACGACACCGGCAGCAGCCTCTACACCAACACCCGCTACCAAGAGATCTTCGCTATCAGTCTGATCCAAAGCCTGACGACCCCCTGGCACGATTTCGTGAGCGCCGAGGATAAGGTGGGCATCGTCGAGCGCTGGCAGGCCGCAGTTCGGGAATTGAAGAGTTTTTCCGAAGATTGCCGCATCGGCAGCGATAGCGAAAAGTGCCGCTGGGTGCATGTGCACGCATCACCGGTATTCTCCGATGCGGGCGCCCGATATACCGGTACGGTGGAAGATATCACCGCGCGCAAAGAGAACGAAGATGAGTTGAAGAAGGCCAAGGAGGCCGCCGAGACAGGCAGCCGGGCCAAAAGCCAGTTTCTGGCCAACATGAGCCATGAAATCCGCACACCGATGAACGGCATCATCGGTTTTACCGATCTGCTTTTGGAAGCAGGGCTCAACGAACTGCAGATCGATTACACCAATACCATCAAGCGCAGCGGTGAAGCGCTGCTTCTGCTGATCAACGATATTCTCGATTTTTCCAAAATCGAAGCGGGCGAGCTGGAGTTCGAGGCCATTGACTTCGATCCCGAACTGCTCATCTACGATGTGTGTGAGCTGGTGCGCCCCAAAATAGGCGCCAAACCCATCGAGTTGCTCTGCAATATCGGCGATGATGTCCCTGCCTTGGTCAAGGGCGACCCGCTGCGCTTCCGCCAGGTGATCACCAACCTGTTGGGCAACGCACCCAAGTTTACCGAGCAAGGCGAGATCGCCGTGGATCTATCCGTGGCAGAGGAGACTGAGCACACCATCCAACTGCACACCACCATCAAAGATACCGGGATCGGCATCCCCAGCGACAAACTGGGCGTCGTTTTCGAGGCGTTTCAGCAGGCCGACGGGTCCACGTCGCGCAAATATGGCGGTACCGGTTTGGGTTTGTCCATCTGCAAGACGCTGGCCACCATGATGGGGGGGGACACCTGGGTGGAAAGTGAGCTGGGCAAAGGGAGCGTCTTTCATTTTACGGCCGGGCTGCAAAAATCGGAAGTCCAGATGCCGGCCCGGGTAGCGCCCGCCTCTCTGGCCGGGAAACGGGTCTTGGTAGCCGACGATCATGCCGGCACCCGCAAAATCCTGGAGCAGATGCTTGTTGTCGCCCAAATGAAAGTGGTCTGCCTGGACGGCGGCCAAACGGTGCGGACGACTTTGGAGCAGGCTCAGGCCCAGGGCGAACCGTTTGACATTTGCCTGATCGATCTCAGTATGCCTGATATGAATGGCTATCAGGTTGCCGAAACGCTTCGCGGCGCCCTGAAAACCCAACCCTATATGATTGCCCTTTCGTCGGCCCTGGAACGGGATGCCTCCAAATGCGAAGCCGCTGGTTTTGACGGATTCCAGGCCAAGCCGGTACGGCGCCCGCGCCTGGTGCAGATGATGGGCCGGCTGCTGGGCGAAGGGGTCAAGGGCGCGGACGCGGAGGATGCGCACCGCAAGATGCACACCCAGTATACGGTGCGCGAAGCCATGAAGCATTCGGTGAGTATTTTGCTGGCCGAAGACAATCCGGTCAACCAGAAGCTGGCGGTCATCTTGCTGGGAAAGGCCGGCTATACGGTGGAGGTGGCCGGAAACGGCCGGGAGGCGGTCGAGAAGTATTCGGCGGCCCCTGAAAAGTACGACTTGATCTTCATGGATGTGCAGATGCCCGAGATGGACGGCAAGGAGGCTTCCCAAAAGCTGCGCGCCCTGGGTTTTTTGGACATGCCCATCGTGGCCATGACCGCCAATGCCATGAAGGGCGACCGCGAGATGTGCATCGCGGCCGGTATGAACGACTATATAACCAAACCTATTAAACGGGAACAGGTTTTCGAGATGATCACCAAGTATGTTTTAAACAGGAGTGCAGCATGAATTTCAAAGAGTTGGGAGCCAATCTAGGCTTAGAGGAAGATGAGTACCGCGAATTGATCGATCTGTTCATTCAATCCGGCGGCGACGATCTTCAAAACCTCACGATAGCACTGGCCGCCCGGGATGCCGACCAGGTGATGCGCCGCGCCCACACCATCAAAGGGGCTTCTGGCAATCTGGGTCTGACGGAAGTGAGCGCCGCGGCCAAAATCATCGAAGAGAGCGCCATGCGCAACCAGTTGGACGATTTGACCAAGGCCTTGCAGGCATTGGAAACTCGTTTCCAGGCCATCCGGGCCTTTGTCGAGCACTAACCCGCGCGGCGGCGATAGAGCGTCACCTCTTTAGGATCGACGATCATCTCAAAAAGTTTCCCCAGCACGGCCACATAGGCTGTCTGCTTGGCCGCGGGGCAGGCGTTGATCTGCCGGATGCGGATGTTGCGCAGGGGCATGACCCGGCGGCAGAGCAGGTGGTCGAAAAAGCCGAAATAATCCCCCAAACGCGGATGATCCGCTGATACCAGAATCTCCAGCCGGGCCCCCATGCCGTGGGAGAAGACGACCGGCCGCTCGCCGTGGTAGACTATGTGGACCCCCGGCAGCCGCCGTGGCAGCCGCCCTCGCAGTGGGTCGAGCTCCAGCCCGCACAAGGCGGCCGGATCCACGGCGTTGATCCAGAAGATCGCATCTGTGGGCAAGGCTTGGCCCAACCGCGGCAACTCTTGGGCGGAGACGAACTGAAGCCCGTCGATGCCTTCGAAGAAGTGCCCGGACAGTACTTCGCCCGAGAGCTCCATCAGGCGCAGAGAGCGGAACAGGAAACTCCAGCGCAGCATGGGCAGCTCGCGGGCCAGCAGTTCGCGGAAGAGAATTCCGTAGCGTTCCAGCAGCAGCCGCACGCGATCCTTATTGCGCTCTTCGCGTTCCAGAAGATCTTCGACAACCTCGGGAGCGGTCAGGCGGAACCAGTTGCCGATGCCGGGCCGCGCGCCGCGCCAGCGTTGGAACACGGAGCGGCCGGGCCGGTGCATTCGCCCGCCGGCCGGCGCCGCCTTGGGAAGTTCGGGCATGCGGAAGTGGTTCTCCACCCCGCGGCGCAGGGCCGCGAAGCTGTCGTTGCTTACTTCTCCCCGCCACACCCATTGCCACAGCCGGTCGTGCAGGGCCGCCGACTTCCCCTGCGCCATCCGTTCCAATGCGGAGAACGGGTAACGGCCGTCACTGTCCGGGAACAGCCGCGACAGATCGTCCGCCGACCCTGTATCGCCGGCGACGTCCAGTTTTTCTTCCGCCTGGATCAGGTCCAGCTCCTCTTCGAAACAGAAAAGTACTTTTTGCCCTTCGCGGCCGATCCAACGCAGGTCATGGGTCTGCAGCAAGGCATCCAGCCAGTCGGGATGGTAGTCGCGCAGCCGGACTGGCAGTATTTCGCTCTCCCAGAGGGCTGCCGGCGCGGTCCAGCAGAGCAGTTGGTTCAGGCGTGCGGCCAGGTCGTCGCGGCCGGCCGGCTGCGTCAACCCCTGATGCTGGGCCAGGAACAGCGCCAGTTGTTCGATGGGCCGGGCCTCGATGACCGGCTGCGCCGCTTTGCGCGCAAGCCGCAGCAGGAGTTCGAAATTCTCCTGGTCGCAGATCTCTTCGGGCGCGCCGCCTTTGAGGAGCGGTCCGACGACGATGATTTGGGCACCGGCTAACTCTTCGATCAACGGCGTCAGGGCCGAGAGCGGCAGGCCCAACTCCGCGGCGATGGCGGCCGGCGGGCGCGGGCCAAAGAACCGCAGCCACTGGCCGAGCTGTTCGGCGGCCAGAGAGAGCGGTCGGTCCGCCCCGTAACTTCTTTTCTTCGGTCGCTCTTCGGCCGGGAGCGGCGCGCCGTCCAGCAATGTGATTTCAAGCGTGGCGCGTAGCGGACGGTAGAGTCCTTCCCACAACGCGGGAAGCAGTTCGCGCGCTGCGACAAGTATTGTGTCCTTGCCGCCATCGGGGTGCAACAGGACAACTTTTTCCACCAGGGAGCGGGTCAGTATTTCCGTATCCAGCTTCCGATCGCGCTTCGCGGCCTGGAGCAGCTCCTGCCACGCCGGCCAGGGCAGGACCAGGCGCTCCTTGAGCCAATCGAGAAACTCTTCGGCCGAATCGGGCGCGTATCCCGGCGCCAGGCGTTGACGTTTCTCCTGGAAACGCATGGCCGCCTCGACTGCGATGCTGGGCCGCAGGCCCGGCTCCAGGGTCACTTCGTGGATCAGATCGGCGCTCAAACGACCGCCTTGACCCGGCGCCGGCGCGTCGCCCTGGTACATGTGGACGTTGACCTGTTGCCAGGT
>JBAQGR010000286.1:0-3075 GCA_049287895.1 Desulfatitalea sp. | reverse complement strand
GGTCTGCCTCCAAGGAAACCCGCACTGTTACCACACCGCCGGGAGTAGTGAAGCGCAGGGCGTTGGAAAGCAGGTTGGTAAACACATGGCGGATCTTTTCGGCGTCGGCCATGACTTCGGGCAACTCCGCCGGAACGACACTCTCCATGGTCACGCCCTTGTCCTTGGCCTCGGCCCGAAAGCGCTCGACAGCATCTTGGACCAGCCGTTGCGGGGAGACCGGTGCCGGGGAGACTTGTGGTTTACCCGACGCGATGCGGTTCAAATCGAGCAGATCGTCGAGGATGCCGACCAGCCGTTCGCTATCTTCCCGCGCGGCGACCAGCAGTTCGCTCTGTTTTTCATTCAGGACGCCGACCCTCTCCTCCAGCAGCAGATGGATGGACATGCGCAGCGAGGTGAGCGGCGTCCTGAGCTGATGGGACACCGTGGATACCACCCCGCGCTTCAATTCCTGCTGCTCATGGACCTGGGTCACATCTTTCAGAATCAAGGCCACCCCGGTCGGTTCGCGACCTTCCGGACCCACCGGGATCGGCACGACCATAGGTTGAAAGAAGTATTCGCGATGGTCGACGAACTGCTGCACATACCCATTCTCAGGGGCGTGCTCGGTCGTGAGATCTCCATCCAAGGTCTTTCTAATCAAAGGCGGCAACCATTCATAACCCAGATCGTCGACCCGGATTCCCTGCTTCAGGCCGAAATGCCGATCCGCCGTCTCCGTCGAGATCTCCACCTTGCCGTCCAGATCGAGCACGGCAACCGCCGTGGGAAGCGCTTTAAATACTTCTTCCGTCGCGCGACGCGAGCGCAGCAGGTTGACGCTCTCCTCTTTGCGCACCCGTCGGAGCACCGCCGCCATCTCGTTAAAGGACTCCGAAAGCCGGCCGATTTCGTCTTTTGAACGGGCATCCAACACGAGGTCGAGATTTCCGCCGCGGATTTCGTGGGTCGATTCGATCAGCCGATGAATGGGGCGCAAAATCCAACGATGCGCAAGGTAACTGAAGAGAAACGCCAGGAGCGCCGAGATCGCCATCGCGGTCATCATGCGCCGGTAAGTCACATCGGCCAGACGCCGGGCCGCATTGTTCGCCTCGCTCATATTAGTCTGGTTCATGACCAGGATTTCCTGGGCCAGCCCCTTGATCTCCTGGAACAGCGGCTGGAGCGTGGAGAAACAAGCGCTTTGGCGCTCGGCCAAGGATCGTTCCGCGCTTGTCGCAAGGGGGATCGCCTTCTGGTATTCGGCGAACAGCGCCTCGACCCGCCGGGCCTTCTCGTGTTCATTGGGAAGCGTAATATTGCCCAACTCCACATCCAGCGCGGCGCGGAAGCGGGTCGTGTGCTCCGCGACCAATCGATCCCCTTCCGCCGCATTGCCGGCCAGGGTGTACAAAATGCCGCTGTCCACGCGCTCCAGCGATTCTTTCATCTCCTGACACGCCACCACGCTACGGTAGTTTTCCCTGAGGATGACATCGATGGCTTGCCCCAGATGATCGATTTGGGTCATGGTCAGCAAACCGATGACCACGATGACCGCCAGCAGACTGCCGAACCCGAGCATCAGTTTTTGTCTGATCCCAACCATAAGTTCGATCTCCCTTCCACCCGCTATTGAGCACACGGCGTGCCAGGAGGCATAAACTCAATATTTCATTAGGTTACACGTATCCACCAGAGCCGGTGCCTTGGAATAAACAAGGATGGCCTTGAAGTAACCTTGCCAAAGACAAGGTCGGATATGGAGATTGGACGGCAAAGCGCTGTGACTATAGGCCGTACTGCTTGCGCTTGTGCCAGAGGGTGGCCTGGTCGATGCCGAGCAGGTCGGCAGCCTCCTGGAGGGTCTTGGTGGCGGCAATGACGCGACGGATGTGGTTCTCTTCGATAACCTTCAAAGCGACGGGGTCGCCCAGCTGCACGGGAGGTGTGTGCGGGGCGATCGAGGCCGGCAGGTGCTCCTTTCCGACGATCTCGGCCGTGCACAGGATGGCGGCACGCTCGACCCCATTGCGCAGCTCGCGGATATTGCCCGGCCAGGCGTAGCGCCGCAGCGCATCGAGGGCTTCGTCGCTGAATCCCTTGAAGAGCTTGTGGTTCTGGGCGCCGAAGAAAGCCAGCATGCCGCCGGCCAGCATCTCCACGTCGTCCGGGCGATCGCAAAGAGGCGGCAGATCGATCTGAATGACATTGAGCCGGTAGTAGAGATCTTCCCGGAAACGACCTTCCCTGACAGCCATATCCAGATCCGTATTTGTCGCGGCAATGATCCGGACATCGGCCTTTCTCGTTCGATGATCGCCCACACGTTCGTATTCGCGCTCCTGGAGGAATCGCAGGAGCTTGGGTTGCAGCGCCAAAGGCAGATCGCCGATCTCATCCAGGAACAGGGGACCGCCCTCGCACGCGGCGACGCGGCCTGGCGTATCCCGCAGCGCTCCGGTAAAGGCCCCTTTGGCATGACCGAACAGCTCACTTTCGAGGAGCTCGGGGCTCAGGGTCGGACAGGAAACCGTGCCGAACGGCTTGCCGGCCCGATGGCTCCAGCCGTGTATGGCGCGGGCCAGCACGGTTTTGCCTGTGCCGCTGGGGCCGCGCAGCAAAACGACCGCCTCCGCTGCCGCCACTTGGCGCGCAAGCGCCAGGGCCCTTTGCGCAGCAGGATAGTGGGAGGTAAACGTCACTTCGGGGTGCGCCCGCTCCAGATCCTCTTTCAAGGTGGCGATGCGCTGCTCCATGCCGCGAACGGCCGCCACGCGCTCGGTGACGAGTTGCACCTGGTCCGGGGTGAAGGGTTTGGGGATGTAATCGGCCGCCCCCCGCCGCATAGCTTCGACCGCGGTTTCGACCGAGGCATAAGCGGTGATCACCACAATCTTTATCCAGGGAGAGGCGCCGAGCAGAGCAGGGATCAAGTCCAAACCGCTCTCCGTGCCCAAGCGCAAATCCACAAAGGCCAGATCGAAGACCTGTCGATCCGATTCCACCTGTGCGTCTTTGCCGTTACTGACGGCGGTGGTGCGATGCCCGCGCGACTCCAGACAGACTGTGAGGGTCTTGCGGATA
>JBAQGR010000285.1:0-12024 GCA_049287895.1 Desulfatitalea sp. | reverse complement strand
CAGCGGAAATGTTCGCGGCCGTCATCAAAAGCCACTTTCAGCTGGCCTACTACCTGGCTTTTTATATGGTACGTTACCATTTGCTGCCGCTCATCGTCTTGGCCTATGCCCTGCCTTCCCTGACTTGGCTTTGGCTGGCGGTCATCATTTTGCCGACCCTGGTGACCTACCTCCGGAAACGGCCGCGATTGAGCTTTCCGGTATTCGCCTTTTATTATTTGGCCGAACATGCTTTTTACCAAAGCGGGGCATTTTGGGGCTGTCTCAAACAGAGGAGTTTCAGACTCTACAGGATTTCCTTCAGGCATGCAGGGTTCATTAACAAATCGAAGCAGCCCGCCAAATGCTCGCCTGTGGCCATCAAACAAACATCGAAAGCGGCTGTAATCGGATAATCATGGAGCCTGGAATCGACAAATTGGATGCTAAGCTCTCGCGACTCAAGTCTCTGCTTGCGCAGATGGATAGCATCATCGTGGCTTTTTCAGGCGGAGTGGACAGCACGCTACTGCTGAAAGTTGCCCGGGAAGTGCTCGGTGAAAACGTGTTGGCTGTCACCGCTGTCTCCCAACTGACGCCGCGGCAGGAAAGAAAAGATGCTGTAGAGATGGCAAGGCTGATCGGAGCGGCCCATCTGCAAGTCGAGACCGACGATCTGGCCGATGCCATGTTTGCGGCCAATCCCCAGGATAAATGCTACCACTGCAAAAAGAGGCGGTTCGGGCTGCTCAAGAAGCTGGCCGGCGAAAAAGGGGTCAAGATCGTGGTTGATGGCACCAATAGCGATGACTTCGATGACTATCGCCCCGGCATGAAGGCTGTCCGGGAACTGGGCATTCGGAGTCCGCTGAGCGAGGCCGAACTCTGCAAAGAGGATATTCGGCGGCTGTCCCGCCGGTTGGGGCTACCCACCTGGGATAAGCCGTCCGCGGCGTGCCTGGCCTCCCGGGTGCCGTATGGGTACGTGATTACGGCCGAGAAGCTCAAACAGATCGATGATGGCGAGACCTATCTACACAGCCTGGGCATCTGCCGGCAGGTTCGTGTCCGCCACCACGGTACGGTAGCCCGCCTGGAGGTGGATTCCCAAGCAGTCGATCGATTTATGGAACAGGGAATCCGCACCCGGATAACGGATTTTTTCAAGACGCTTGGTTTCCAGTTCGTGGCTCTGGACCTTGAAGGGTATGCCATGGGAAGCCTCAACCGGGAGATACTGCCAAAGGAGGGCAACCGGAATGGATAACAAGGAACTCAAAGATCTTATCGCCGGCATCCGCAGCGGAAAAGTGAGCACCGAAGCCGCATTGCAACGATTGAAAAAACTGCCGTTCGAGGATCTAGGATACGCAAAAGTGGATCATCACCGCTGTTTACGCAACGGTGTGCCGGAGGTCATCTATTGTGCCGGCAAAACCGTGGAACAGGTCAAAGGAATCGTGGAAAGAATGCTTCCCCATCATTCCAACATCCTGGCCACGCGGGCCGACAGCCGGCACTATGAAGCTATTCTGTCGGCCACCCCGGACTGCCGATATCATGAAATAGCCCGCATCGTGGTGGTCAAACCCCAGCCGGTGGTGGAAGTCGGCCGCATTGCCGTGGTGTGTGCCGGCACCTCCGATATTCCGGTGGCCGAAGAAGCCGCCATTACGGCGACTACCCTGGGAAACCGGGTCGATCGGCTCTACGATGTGGGCGTCGCCGGACTGCACCGCCTGCTCAACTCGTGCGAAGATTTGTTCAAAGCCAACGTAGCCATTGTCATCGCCGGCATGGAAGGGGCCCTGGCCAGCGTGGTGGGCGGGCTGGTCTCCTGCCCGGTGATCGGTGTGCCCACGAGCGTAGGGTACGGGGCCAGCTTCGGCGGCATTGCCGCTCTGTTGAGTATGCTCAACAGCTGCGCTTCGGGTGTTTCGGTGGTGAACATCGACAACGGGTTCGGTGCCGGATACCAGGCCAGCCTTATCAATAAAATTGCAGCAGGTCATGATTGCAGGGAGCACGAGGTTCGTGAGGATGATGAAAAATCGGCTTGCACCCTGAAGAAAGCCTGCTGAAGAGTCCATAACGCGCAACAGAAACGGAACGATGATGAAAATTGCCTATTTTGACTGTTTTTCAGGGGCCAGCGGGGATATGATCCTGGGGGCCATGCTTGATGCCGGTCTTCCTTTGGAGCATTTGCAGCAGGAATTGGCCAAACTGGGTTTGTCCCATTACGATATACGCAAGACCGCTGTAGTCAAAAACGGGATCAGCGGCAGCCAGGCCCTGGTTCACGTGGAGCAGGACCACCATCACCACCACCATCGCCACCTGGCTGACATCATCGCGATTATCGAAAAAAGCACCCTGGACCCGGCCGTCAAGAAGGACAGCATCAAGATATTCACGCGCCTGGCCGAGGCCGAGGCCAAGGTTCACAAGACCACCATAGAGAGTATTCACTTTCATGAAGTGGGGGCCATGGATGCCATCATCGATGTGGTCGGCAGCGTCATCGGCCTGCATGCCCTGGGGATCGATGCCATCATCTGTTCCCCCCTGCATGTGGGTTCCGGCACCGTGGAGTGCGCCCATGGTACCTTGCCGGTCCCGGCGCCGGCCACGGCTGAACTCGTCCGTGGAAAGCCGGTGTATGCCACAGGGGTCCAAGGCGAACTGCTGACGCCCACCGGCGCCGCTATTTTAACGACCCTGGCCGATGATTTCGGCCCGCTGCCGCCCATGACCGTGGAATGTATCGGCCATGGCGCGGGTACGGCCGACCGCTCCATTGCCAACATGCTGCGGGTGTTCATCGGATCGGCCCCTCAGGCCGATAAATCCTTTGCAATGGAGCAAACCGCAACCATTGAAACCACCATCGACGATATGAATCCGCAGATGTACGACTATCTTCTGGAGAAAGTTCTCGAGATGGGGGCCCTGGATATTTTCTGCACCACGGTGCAGATGAAGAAAAACCGGAGGGGGACCCTGGTAACCATTCTTTGCCGGCCCGAGATGGTGACCCTGTTCTCCGAATTCCTCTTCCGGGAAACCACCACCATCGGTCTGCGCTGGCGGCTGGACCATCGGTTCACGCTGAAACGCGATTTCGTTACCATGGAGACGCGTTATGGAGCGATTGCGTACAAAACCGCAACCCATGGGGATGAGTTGATCAATATCAAGCCCGAATATGAAGATTGCAAACGCGTGGCCCTGGAACAAAAGGTGCCGCTGAAGACCGTCCTGGAAGAAGCCCACTTCCAGGCAATTGCTACAGCTCTTCGGCACAGCGCCTAAAATCGGTTTCAAAACCTCGACCTGAGTGAAGGTTATAAAAGCCGCTGCAAACCGGTTCATGCGACAGGTGACGGAAGGCAGGAACTCAACTTCAAAAGGAGGTAATCGCGTACGGGCAAAATTCTGAGAATCAATATTGGGGCCGGACGGTGCACCCAAAACAACCACGGAAGCACTTGGAGCCTATGCCGGCCTGGGCGGGCCATGACGACAGCCATCGTCATCGAAGGCACGCCCAAGCATGCTACGCCCTATAAAATTCTGATCAACAAGGACGGTGTGAAGATTTCCGCCGCCGGGTATGCAGTTACCGCCAATATTCTGGGAATGGGCGGCACCGTGGACCCTCTCAAACCGGCAGGCCAGATCGAATTGTCGCGCAACCTGCAAATTGCCACGGCCGCCGTGGACTCCACCGGCATGTGCCTTTTCATCGCCTTTGCCGTTCTGGATCAACCCGAGACCTTCCAGGCCCTGATCGATTTGCTCAATGCCTTCTACGGACTCAGTCTGACGGCCGACGACGTGGTGGCTTTAGGTAAGTCGGTAGTGAGAAACGAGCGCGAATTCAACAAGGCAGCCGGTTTCACCGCTGAGCACGACCGCCTGCCGCGCTTTTTCAAAAACGAGAAACTGGCCCCCCATGGGGTGGTTTTCCAAGTCAAGGACGAAGAACTGGACAGCGTTTTCAACTGGTAGTCGGAAAAGCCTTTATTTATGGCAACCATCGGGGAACTCGTTGGAGTTTCCCGATGGTATCCGACTTGAACTGTTCATCATGGTTAAACCCTGGCCCTTATATGGGGAACCAATGTATCCGCATATTGAATCCCATGAAGTTCACGATTGACATCAGGCTCTACGCCACGCTGCAATCCTACGCGCCAGCCAATGCCGCCTGCTATCCCATTGAAGCCGGAACATCTATCGGAAAGATCGTCGAAGCGCTCAAAATCCCCAAAGATAAGGTCAAACTGCTCTTTTCTAACGGCGTCAAATGCGAGTTGGGAACCCTGTTGAAAGACGGCGATCGAATCGGCCTCTTTCCCCCGGTGGGAGGCGGGTAGATAGCAATGCCGGCCAATGGAAGGAATAACTTGAAGCGCAAGCATCTTCGATTGCATTTTCAAAATAATCCCATTGCTGCTTTTTTCCCCCTCCTGCAACAGGGGTTTTATGTTGAAATTACACCGGGCAATCTTCAAGATATGTTATGTCAGATGTGTGGCATTGACCCTGGCAGTGTGCGTGATCGAATCCAAACCTTGTTTTTGAACGGCAAACCGGTGGATGATCTGGAAACGGTTTTTGTTCAGGACGGCGATTGCCTGGCGCTTTCCGCCGCCATGCCAGGCCTGGTGGGGGCCACCATGCGATCGGGGGGTGTTCTGGCCGGTTTCCGCAGTTCCATAAGTTACCGGCCGGCAGAGACCCGATCCAATCCATACGGCGGTGTATTGTCAATTAAGTTATTTAATTTATTGATCAAAGAGATATGACCCCGGTTCTTGCGGCAAGGGATCCTCGTGGGGTCCGATGATCTTCGAAATCTGCTGACGTCGCTATTGGTAAACGATCGGAGAAATTTCAAAAAGGCGGAATTGAACGAACAAACAATTCATGCCGATGCCCTGTTGGAAATGGATTGGCCGGCCGGGCCGGGATTCGTTCATCTGGAAGTCACTTTCGGGTAGTCAGCACACATATTTCTGCGGTAACATGACTTTTTGCATAAAGCTTAGGAAAACAATTATGCTTCGGGCAGCAACCATCAGGTCCTATAGAAAATTTACCCGCAAGGCCGGTCGTCAAATGGGCGAAGCCTTGCTGCAAAAATTGGAACAAGCCCCAAAAGCATGCTGGCTTTTTTGTGCGCCCCTTGACGGAATTGAGGAATTGATCAAGGGGATCTGCGAGGGGACCGGTACCGATCAAGTGATCGGCTGCACGACCTCCGGCGAGATCTCCAGCAACGGTCTGAGCATCAATTCAGCTGTGCTGGGAGGCATTGTCACCGATTGTATCGATTTTGAAATCATCACTGTTCAGGGACTGGGAAAAGACTGCGCAGCGGCCGGCCGGAAGCTGGCCGAGTCATTTTCAGCCAAGCCTCGCTTGCTTCAGATTTTTTCCGACGGCCTCACGGGTAATGGCTGTGCGATATTAAAAGGGATTGCCGAAGCCCTCGGGGAGACTCTGCCGGTCACTGGGGGCGCTGCCGGAGATAACGGAGGTTTCATCAAGACTTTGCAGTTTGGCCGCGGCCGGATCAATTCGGATACGGTATGCGGTATCGCATTTTATGGTGATTTTCGGTTGGGAACCGGCGTGTGCAGCGGATGGGCGCCCATCGGCTTGTCCAAACAGGTCACCCGCGCCCGCGGCAAAACTGTCTATGAATTGAACGGTGAGCCGGCCCTGAACGTTTTTGAACGCTTTCTGGGGCAACATGCTGAAAAATTACCGGCCATCGGTGTGGAATATCCGTTAGGGTTTACCAAACGAGTGGAGGGAGCCAATGAGGAGGAGCATTATGTATTGCGCGCCAGCATGTCGGTGGACCGTAAGGAGCGATCGATAACTTTTGCCGGAGAGATACCCGAAGGTGCCATGGTCAACATGACCTGCGGGGACAAGTCCTCCATCCTGGAAGCTGCCGAAACAGCGGCCAGGGAGGCCCAATCCGCAATCGGCGATACCGCTCCGGGGATCATCTTTTGCTACTCTTGCATGGCCCGTAGAATCGTACTGGGTCGCAGGACCGAGGAGGAAATCGAGCGGATTCAAGCGCAATTCGGTCACCAGGTCCCGATCATCGGTTTTTATTCCTATGGCGAGTTTTGTCCGGTCGGTCCAGGGGCCCCCAATTACCTGCACAATGAAACCATTACGCTGAGCGTTCTGGGAGTTTGAACCATGAAGCAAAGACTGACCCAGAACCAGCGCATCCACGAACTGGAAGAGTTGCTGGAACAAGCCGAGCGAAAATCGGATATTTTGACCAATCTTCTCAAGGAAGCCTCGGCGGAATTCAACCAGGTTCTGGACAAGGTCACCAAATCGGAAGCCAACTTCCGGGCCATCATCGAAAGCGCTCCCGAGGCGATCTACATGTTCGATGTCCATACCCGACGCATTCTGGACTGCAATCCATACACCACTGAATGGCTCGGGTATTCGCGTCAGGAAATTCTCGGCATGGGTGTGGAAGATATCATCGGCCCCATGTCCGAAGGTGTGGATGAAAACATCCGCAAGGCCCTGGATCACGGATATGTACGCATCCAGGAAAGGCAGTTCCGGACCCGATCGGGTGCCCTGGTGGATGCCGAGGTGACCGGTACTGTAATCGAAATCCACGACAGAAAGTGCTTTGTGGCCCTGGTGCGGGACATTACCGAACGAAAAAAAATAGAAGGTTTGCTGCGCTATAAGGAGCTCTTCCAGAACGTCATCGATCCCGTTTTTATCTGCCACTCCCAGGGGACATTTCTGGAGGTCAACGATGTGGCTTGCGAGCGCTTGAAGTACCCGCACAAGGAGCTGTTGCAGCTCACCTTCAGGGACATTGTCCGCCCGTCCCAGTATGGGGTGCTGAGTCACATGGGAGAAAGAATCCGTTCCGGCGAAACGGTCCAGTTTGAACTGGAAACCCTCACCCGTACCGGCGAGCTGATTCCTTTTGAGTTCCATTCCCGGCTCATCGAATTCCAACGCAAGCCCGCCATTCTCAGCGTTGCCCGGGATCTAAGCGCCCGCAAGCGAATGGAAGAGACCTTGATCAGAACCGAACGATTGTCGGCCGTGGGTGAAATGGCGGCCGGCGTCGCCCATAACTTCAATAACCTGCTGCAGATGATTCTGGGGGCCGGCGAAGCCGCTCTGGCCAAGCTGGGCACCGGCGAGATCCGCAAAAGCCGGGATGTACTCCTGACCCTTATTGAGGCCTGTCATCGGGGGGCGGACATCGTTCGCCGGATCAAGGACTTTACATTGGCCAAAACAGATGACATCGAACAGGCCAAGGTGTTTGACCTGGGAGAATTGGTAGCCGAAGCCGTTCAGTTGACCAAGCCGCTGTGGGCCAACCCCACCAACCTGCAAAAATATACCTTGAACTTCATCAGACCTCTGGGAGCAACTGTCAAAGGCAATCCCTCGGAGTTGTATGAGGTACTGGTCAATGTCATTAAAAACGGCCTGGAGGCCATGCCCGATGGTGGCGCCCTGGCCATCGTGCCGATGGTCCGCGACGGTGAAATCCATCTTTCCATTGCAGACACCGGCGTCGGCATACCGGAAGAAAACATGCAGCGCCTGTTCCAGCCGTTTTTCACCACCAAGGGATTGAAAAGCAGCGGCCTGGGTCTTTCTTCCAGTTATGGTATTATCAAAAAGCACCATGGGGAGATGACGGTCAAAAGCACACCGGGGCTGGGGACCGAATTTACCATTATTTTACCTCGGGCCGAACCACTGGCTTTAACGGAACAATGCCCTCTGCCAGCCAAACAGGAATTGGCCGCAACCAAAATCAAATTCCTGATCATCGACGACGAGAAGAATATTTTGAAAATGATGGAACTATACTTCGAGGATTCATCCCTTGATCTGACTATAGCCAACACGGCGCAGAAGGGATTGCAGGCGATCTGCAACGACAACTACGATGTGGTCCTCTGCGATTTCAGCATGGATGGCATGAACGGACTGCAGCTCTCGGAGGCGGTCAAGGAACATTTCCAGGAAGCCGGCCGAGCAAAAGTGCCATTCTTGCTCTACACCGGCTTGAATCAAAAACTGGATTCGACCGAATTGACACGTTGCGGGGTGGACGGTGTGGTGCGCAAACCTGTTCCATGCGCTAAATTGCAAAGCATTATTCAAGAAACGGTATCCAAGTCGCGCCAAGTAGAAAACGAAGCATGAGCGGTACTTTATTTAGGATGAAGTCAATGGATAAGAACACGCTGGCCGGGCAACTCAGCTTCATCCTCGAAGCCGATAAACTCAAAGCCATCACCCGCAATACCCTGCTGACGGATGGTTCCCGGTTCGAAAACGCAGCCGAGCATAGCTGGCATGTCGCTCTGGCCGCCGTCGTGCTTTTCGATAGCGCCCCAGCCAAAGGAATGGATCTGTCACGTATTGTAAATATGCTCCTGGTGCATGACCTGATGGAAATCGATGCCGGCGACTTGCTTTGCTACGATACAGATCAGGTCCCCGCCCAGAAGGCAAAGGAACGAAAGGCGGCCGAGCGCATTTTTAACCTGCTGAATGACGGCCAGGGAGACATGCTGCGGCAGCTCTGGCAGGAGTTCGACGCCCTGGAAACCCCTGAGGCCCGTTTTGCAAATGCCGTGGACCGATTGCAGCCGCTTTTGCAGGCCTTGCGCACGGAGGGGAAAACCTGGCAGCGACATCGGATCAGAAAAGACCAGGTTATCGAACGCATGCAACCGATCCGTACGGCGCTGCCGCATTTATGGGGGGATGTGCTGGAGATGATCGCAGACGCTGCTGATAAGGGTTATCTGGTAAAGTAAAGCAGGATGGACGCAATCCGCAACCATTTCGATCACATGGCAGGCAATTGGGACAAGCGCGGTACTGCCGACAAGCTACGAAAACGCCTGGCATCTCTCGTTGCAATGCTCGATATCCCTTATGGCGGGCGGGTCCTGGATGCGGGCACCGGAACAGGTATTCTGCAACCATACCTGCTCTCAGCTGTGGGAGCATCCGGCCGGGTGCTGGCTTTTGATTTTTCCGGCTGCATGTTGTCCGAAGCACTCAAGAAAGAGCGGTTTGATAATCTGGAATGCTTTCAGGCCAATGTCACGGCAATTCCGTTGCAGGATCGAACCTGTGATTGCGTCGTCTGCTTTGCCGCCTTTCCTCATTTTCAGCAGAAAGAACTGGCGTTGCAAGAGATGGCTAGAGTGACCAAGTACGGTGGTTGGGTCGCCATCGCGCACCTGATGAGTCGCAGGCAAATCGCCAGGCATCATAATGCCACACCTGAAGTCGCGGGGCACTACCTGCCGACGGCCTTACAATTGCAGCGGTTTTTTTCGGCAGCCGGCCTCAAGACGGTTTCCATTGATGACAAACCCGGACTCTATCTGGCGAAGGCCGAAAAACAGCCCTCCGCCGCATCATGATGGCCCCTATGCTGATCAAGCAATTGCAGCGTTGGAACGAAAGGTGCTTGATATGAAGAAGAGGAAAGTAAAGCTTCGCGAAAAAATTAGGAGCAAGCCCAAGGCCCGCACCAATCCCAAAAAGAAAAAGAAGGTTGTTGCCGGCAAATCAATAACGGACGGATTTAATAGTCCAACAGCGGAAACCGTTGACCAAGGCCTGGAGGTCATGTCCCATGTGATATTGGATTTTGCCGGGCCTCTGTTAGAAACATGCGACGATGAAGACTCCGAGAAAAAAGCGATCTCCTTGGCCATCTATGTCTGGAATGCCGCCTTGCTTCCCGATCAAGAGTGCTGGCAATCCTTGGAGGCTTATCTGGCACAATGCCAAAAGGCCATGCCTCCGGAAGAACTGAAGACTCTTTCAGACTATGTCGATCGGCTGGTGCAAACCAAGCGAGTCCGCTTTGCCGATAACCACAAGAAAATCACCAATTGCACCTTCGGTGATTTCGGCGCTGACCGCCATATCGAAGTCGGCTACACCATGGAATAGGAGCACAATACCATGCAACCCACTCCGGAACATCTGATGAAGGGCCTGGAGCGCAGAGCCCAGAAAGGTTTTCAAGGATATCCCCTGGGCATCATCGCTTTTTATGGATATAATGACAAGATTGCCTCGAAAGCGGTCATCGGCATTATAAAGGAAGCCGGGGGTTCACCGGAACATACAAAGAAATGGGTCTTTGAAAAAGGCGACCTGCGCAAAGATGTCCCGTCCATCAAGGAGCTGTTCAGATACATCGAATCCCATGACGTCCGGAGCGTGGCGCTGACCCCGGGCATATACTACTGCCCCCACGACCCCGGAATCGATTTCCCCGAAGGCGGCACCTGCTCGCTTTGTCCATTCTGGTCGAATGTGAAAAAGCCGGACCTTTTTAAGACCGCCAAAGCGGACCCCGCCCTGGATCGTCCGCACCGGATTCTGGAAATTTTGACCGATGCGGTTCGCAATAAAAAAACCCTGCTGTATGGAGACGTCATGCAGGCCGTCGGCCTGGCCTACCAGGATGCCCTGCATCGGCAGCTATTCAAAAAGGATCTCAGGGCAGCAGTCCAGCAATCGGAGTTGTACGCGCACGGCCTGCTGATATCAGCCCTGCTGGTATTCAAGATTCAACATATCCCGGAAGATGATTTCTTTTTAATGGCGCAGGAACTGGGCATGTTCACGGCGGGTAAAGATTCGAAGATCTCTTTTTTCAAGGATCATATCGAAAGCATTTACCGATACTATCAAAGAGAATAGCAGTCGCTCTCACCATATATCTTCCAACAACTCCAGGCCCTTTTCAGATACCGTGTATTTGGCCATGACTTTGCCGTCCTGGCGCTCGACCCGATCCCTATGGAGTAAACCCATTTGCACCATTTCGCGCAATCGGCGTTTGACCCCGGTCGAAGATATCTTGATTCGCCGGCTGATGTGATGGCAGTGAATCTCGCCGGGCTTGCGATGTTCGCAGGTGCCCGTGCAGATGCTGCAACCGACCTCCCTGATCAATGCCAGGATGGCCAGTCGGTCCCTGGAAAGCGTGTATGGAATCATGTCATATTCCTATCCTTGCTAATGCAATGGATTTAAGTTGTTTTTTCTGCCCAGCGCCAAGATCGATCGGAGAGTTTCAGGTATCCGGATGTGTTTGATCAGCAACTGCAAATCAATAAGAATAGCATTTTTCTCTCAAGGCCATGGTTGGAACCAGTGGCGATTGAGGATCGGGCAAAAGCGGCCAGAAGCGGTGATGAAGAAAATGACGACTAATTATTGTGCGATGATTTGGTCGCATGTTTAGAGCATAGCAATTACCGCGCCGAAATTTATCATTTATTGGGTAATATTTTGATATGATATATGAAATTAAATTTTCCCCGGCCTGCGGGAACATCATTCAGCAATGCGGCAGAGGCCAAAAATCTCGCTCATTAGCCGCATTGTTTCCAACTATATGAAAATATAGACTATACAGATGCAATAAAAATGGGGCCCCATGGGACAGATCTTATCGTTTTTCAGGGCCTTTTTCCTATACGGGTCAGAACTAACCGCCTTAGCTCAAGCGCCGCATATTGCACAAGAAACAGCCATATTCGGCTACCCTGGACCTTACTTTCGACACCCATTGTCACCGAGCTCGGGGGAATTTATTCCTCTACAATATCCAAGCGATAGAAGCGCTTTAACATATTGATATACATGGAAAATTTAGGGCCTAGACTTTCTTTGTTAATTCTGATACTTACGCCCTCATGCGTGTAACCCATACGATGAGAGGGCTAAAATGACAACGATATTACTCGGCGATTTGACCTTTTCCGAAGTCGGCTATCTGCCGATCATCAAAGACTTCGCAAAAAAGATAAGGCTGGTGGAAACACTTGATACAATGGTCGACAGCCAAATGGACCTTTCACCGGGAACAACTATCCTGGCTATGGTTTTGGACACGCTTTCGGGAAGAACTCCGCTGTACCGCCTCGAAGAGTTTTTCGAGGAAAAGGATATCGAATTGAT